>NZ_QSIG01000034.1:0-34359 GCF_003468525.1 Prevotella sp. AM34-19LB
GATGGAATCGTTGATCTGTGTGCAAGCATAATACTTGCTGTCTGAGGTCTTGTCACCCGGCTTTGCCAAATGCTTTGCTAAACTAAAACTTACTGACATACTACTAAAATTTTAAAAGATGAATAACTCTTGTTGTGTATCGGACTCTTCCCGATTACATTTGCAAAGATACGACATCCGGCAGGGGCGAATTGCACACTTTGGTTCAAGATGGTTCACTTTCGTCCTTTTTGGTTCACTTTCGCTCAAGATGGTACTCTTTCTCCCACCTGATATGGAATGAGGGTTATATCCTGGTGAGGGGGATGTAAGCGACCTATATCCTGCTTTCGAGTGCCATATATGATGATTGCCTGCGTCATATATGATGATTGCTTATGTCATATATGATGGTTGCTTATGTCATATATGATACCTGTCTGCGTCATATATGATGCCGGCGGATGCCATATTGGGTGTAGTCTGATGCCATATAGCGTGTAGTAGGAGGGGCTGTATGGTGTAGTAAGATACCATCTGGTTTATAGAGACCACCCATCTCGGAAAGTGGGTATTCAAAACACGCCCATCTCGGCGAGTTTAAGCACCCATCTCGGAAAATAGGGGGTGTCAGACCACCCATTTCGGAAAGTGACGGAAAGTTAAGTGCTTGATAATTAAGTGGATAGATGCATAAAAATGGCCCTTATACTATACCATATATAGTAATATACATACTTTATTATACTTTTTATACTATACGTAAACGCGCGTGAGAAAACTTTTTTTTAGAAAAATTGATGGAAAATGTATTTTTTCTTCGTTTTTCTTGGTTATTTCGAAAAATAGTGTTACTTTTGCAATCGGTTAGCTGAAATGACATCAAAAGCTATGGCAAAAAACCGTAGTTGTCACGAGGCTGATGCAAATGAGGATTTTCAATTGCTCTGAGAGAAAAGGTGTGCTCTTTCCTGTCTCTCGTGAGTTTGGTATAGGATCCTTATCAGGGCATTCTGTGTCCGATTGATTCGAAGATAAGAATAATCGGCATGGAATGGATGGTAAGATTGTCTATACCAAACGGATGCCGACAAAAGAGCAAAAATCCTTTCGGGGAAAATATTGGTGTTCAAATTGTTATCTTCACCTATCCTTCTGTGTCGATTTCTTTTTAAAATATTAATTTGCCTACCTTGAAAAGGGCAGACAGCTAAACAAGGAAAAGAAATGACAACACCTAGAAACAACGTAATCTCCCTGCTGGGAGTTCAAGGACTGTCGCGAAACAATTATTCCGTTGTGCAGCTCAAGGTAGTTTTGGCTCTTATCAGCCATGCTCAGAAAGTGATTAACGACTATGTGGTAGATGGAGAAATGCCTAATAGGTCTATGCGTAAGTATCTCACACCCAGTCAACTGACTTATGGGTATTCTGCTGTCGTAATGCGCCTGTCTGAGCTTTGTGCAAGCACCAACCATTATGGTCAGGTGAAGAATGCTTTAGAGGATATGACGAAGCACAAGCCGATAGCCATTCCCTTTAAGTGTGAAGTGAACCAGGTGACCTATTATGCTGAATTTCCAAGACTTTTCTCTTGCGAATTCACCAAGATGGGAGGAAAACTGGCTGTAGAGTTCCGCTTCTCGAACGACTTGCTGGATTATTTCTACAGCTTCGACAAAGGGGTTACTCATATCAGGATGGATGTGGTGAACCAGTGCCGCAGTGCCTCGTCCATCAAGCTCTACATCATTACCCACTGTTGGGCTATCAAGGGATACACCCGTGTGGATCCCAGAAAGTTCGTGGCGCTCATGCATGGCAGCGAAGATTACTATAAGTATTATAGCGAACTGAACCTGAAAACCCTTCAGCCGGCACTCGCCGACCAGAAGCGACTCTACGACTTGGGTGTTGTAGATCAGTATGTTACCCTGTCGGCATGTTATCCTCAGGAGAATGAGCAGGGTGAAGATTGCCATGTGGGCTGGCCGGCATATCTCGTCTTTACCGTACATTATCGCAAGGAAGAGGAGGGGGTGGTTTCGGAGGAACTGCTGTCCCAGCGTCTGCAGCTGAAGATCAGACTGATGCATTTTTATGATGTGGGCGAGACGAAGGCGATAGAACTGAGCAACCAGCTCAGTATGGGTATGCTGGGCGACTTCGTGTGCTGGTTTGAGCGCAAGGAGCAGTATGTGGCAGAATGTATCCGCAAGAAGTTACCGATGAAGAAGGCGGCATATATCGTGACCGCCCTGCGTGGTTTCTTCAAGGATAGAGGCTGTTCGCTGGTGATAAACTATTCTGATCTTAAAAACAATTAGCTTATGCAAGATGCCAATCACAATAACAATATGATGATGGGCAAGGCAGATCTCGCCTTGCTGTATTTTCCTATGGCGGGCGACAAGATTACGGCTCGCCGACACCTGATGTCATGGATCAAGCGCTGTCCACCCCTGTGGGAGGGCATCCGCCAACTGGGCTATCATCAGCGGTGTCAATACTTTTCTCCCAAAATGGTGCAATTGATTTACCATTTCCTGGGAGAGCCTGGCTAAAGGCTGAATAGTGAAAATTATTTGTCATTACAGCTATTTACAGGCTATTTTAGCCAAAAATCTCCCTATAAGTCAGCAGAGCTGTGCTTATAGGGAGATTCTATATGATGGTGAAATATCTATGATTTCAGCTTTCTGATTTCCTCCAGGCTTAATCCTGTTAATTTTAGGATGGTAGCTTCATCGATATTCATTGCCTGCATCTTTCTGGCAATTTCAAGGCTTCGTTGGGACATACCTTTTTCCATACCTTCCGCTCTACCTTTTTCCATACCTTCAGCAATTCCTTCTTCTTTACCTTTTTGATATCATACTCATGGATGTGGTTTACACTCTATTTGCATCTTGAAAGCAGGATATTGCGATGATTGCAAAAAAAAGAGTTTGACGTTCAGAAGAACATCAAACTCTTTTTTACTTTTTATATGATAATCTCTAATGAAGAGAACACATCATCACATATTATAAATCCCAAGCTACTGCACTTGCACCAAGTACAGCTGCAGAACTGCCATCAAGAGTAGAAACAAGGAACTTAGCCTTGCCCTTGTAAATCTTGAGCACGTTCTTGTCGTAAGCTTCCTTCAAAGGCTTCATCAAGAGGTCACCAGCCTTGGTGAGACCGCCGAAGAATACGAATGCCTCAGGAGCTGAGAATGCAGCGAAGTTAGCGCAAGCCTCACCCAGCATCTTGCCTGTGAAGTCGTAGATGCGCTTAGCCAGAGCATCACCCTTGCTGGCAGCAACGCTGACATCGTAAGAGGTAATCTTCTCTGGATCCATCTCGCGGAGCAAAGAAGGCTCATCGCTTGTCTCCAGGAACTCGCGTGCAGTGCGAGCTACACCTGTAGCAGAGCAATATGTCTCCAAACAGCCTCTTCTACCGCAGCCACAAACACGACCAGCCTCGCCTGGAACCATGATAACATGACCCAACTCACCTGCGAAACCATCGCTTCCATAGAGCATCTGACCATTGATGACAATACCAGAACCTACACCTGTACCGAGGGTAATATCAATGAAGTTCTTCATGCCACGAGCAGCACCATAGGTCATTTCGCCAAGTGCAGCAGCGTTGGCATCGTTAGTAAGAGCTACTGGAATACCGAGAGCTTTGCTGAACATATCAGCCAAAGGTACAACACCATCGTGAGCCCAAGCCAAGTTTGGAGCAAACTCGATAGCACCCGTATAGAAGTTTCCGTTAGGAGCACCGATACCCATTGCCTTGATCTTCTCGATACCACCTACGGTCTCGATAATTGGCTGGAGTGCCTCTACAGATGCCTTTACATAGTCTTCTACCTTATCATAACCACCAGTTTTGATAGCTGTTGTTGCCTTGATTTCGCCACGAGCATCAACGATTCCGAACACAGAATTAGTACCGCCGAGGTCTAAACCAATAACGTACGGTTTTAATGTATTTTCAGTCATGTTACTTTTTTAATTAGTTAGAATTGTTTATTTATGCTGCAAAGATAATGAATCCTTTTGAAAATATCAACTTTTTCTTGTATAAAAAAGTATAATTTTAGAAGTTTTGGGCAAAAATATTGCAAATGTGCCCTTTTTTTTGTAACTTTGCCCGCTGTTATAGAATAATGTACGAAAAATGAGTTTAGCATTTCCAATAGAGATAAACATCCTTGACTTTATATTCAAAGGAATTATCATCGGAGTGATTGCCTCCGCCCCTATGGGGCCTGTAGGCATTCTTTGTATTCAGCGTACGCTCAACAAGGGACGCTGGTTTGGGTTCGTCACGGGCATTGGTGCTGCGTGCAGTGATATCGTATATGCACTTTTCACGGGTTTAGGTATGAGTTTCGTGATGGACTTTGTGAATAATGCGCAGAACAAGTTCTACCTGCAGATTTTCGGTAGTGTATTGCTGCTGGTGTTCGGAATCTATTGTTTCAAGAGTAATCCGATGAAGAATATGCATAAGTCGAGCAATAAGCAGGGTACTTTATGGCATAATGGTATAACGGCTTTCCTGGTTACCTTGAGTAATCCGCTCATCGTGTTTCTCTTTATGGCTACCTTTGCACAGTTTGCCTTTGTGGTTCCGGATATGCCGCTAGAGATGGGTGTGGGATATCTGAGCATTATGTTTGGAGCCTTGTTGTGGTGGTTTGGACTCACCTGGCTCGTCGATAAGATCAGAGGTAAGTTTGATACAAATGGAATCCTTATCATCAATAAGGTGATAGGAAGTATCGTGATTATTTTCTCAATCATCGCTCTTTTTGGAACGATGTTTAATCTTTATCATTTACCAGAATTTTAAGTTATGTTTGTAGCACAGAAATTAAGAAAAGAAAGTATTGCAGAATACCTCTTATATATGTGGCAGATTGAGGATATCATCCGTGCCTATGGATGCTCGCTGCCGGTGATTAAGAAAAACTATATCGAACGATTCGATTTCACTCCTGAGCAGAAAGACGAGGAACTCGATTGGTTTGGAAATCTCATTCGTATGATGAATGAAGAAGGCAAGCGTGAGAGCGGGCATCTTGATATTAATAGAGTGTTATTGCAGGATGTCATTGATCTGCACGGCAGACTCCTTCAGAGTTCAAAGTTCCCTATTTACAATGCTGAGTATTACAAGGTGTTGCCTTTTATCGTTGAGTTGCGCAACCGTGGTGATAAGGATATTAATGAGGTTGAGACTTGTCTCGATGCACTTTACGGAGTAATGATGCTCAGATTGCAAAAGAAGGAGATTACCCCTGAAACAGAGAAAGCTATCAAGGAAATCTCAATCTTCGTGGGTTTGCTCAGTGATTACTATATCAAGGATCGTACTGAAGGCTTGAAGTTTGAAGATGACGATATGTAGTGATTATTTTTTAGTGATTAGTGATTTTTTTTAGGATATACATATAATATATATTATTGATGAAAGAGATTGAAAGAAGAAGAACGTTTGCCATTATTTCGCACCCTGATGCTGGTAAGACAACATTGACCGAGAAGTTCCTGCTCTTCGGTGGACAGATTCAGGTGGCTGGTGCCGTTAAAAATAATAAGATTCGTAAGACAGCAACTTCCGACTGGATGGATATCGAGAAGCAGCGTGGTATTTCCGTATCAACATCTGTGATGGAGTTCGACTATCTGCCTGATGGTCAGAGCGGCGAGCCTTATAAGGTGAATATTCTCGATACCCCGGGTCACCAGGATTTCTGCGAGGATACTTATCGTACTCTCACCGCAGTGGACTCTGCTATCATCGTGGTCGATTCGGCTAAAGGTGTAGAGGCACAGACCCGTAAGTTGATGGAGGTGTGCCGCATGCGCAATACTCCGGTTATCATCTTCATCAACAAGATGGACCGTGAGGGACGCGACCCATTCGATGTTCTCGATGAGTTGGAAGAAGAATTGAAGATTTCCGTTCGCCCATTGTCTTGGCCTATCGGTCAGGGCGCCCGATTCAAGGGTGTTTACAATATCTACGAGCACCAGCTCAACCTTTTCACACCTAACAAGCAGCGTGTTACCGAGAAGGTAGAGGTGGATGTGCAGTCAGAGGAACTCGATGAGCGAGTAGGCGAGCGTGAGGCAAGCCAGTTGCGCGAGGAACTGGAACTGGTTGATGGCGTTTATCCTGAGTTTGATGTAGAAACCTATCGTTCTGCAGAAGTGGCACCGGTATTCTTTGGTTCAGCCTTGAACAACTTCGGTGTGCAGGAACTTTTGGATTGCTTTGTGCAGATTGCTCCATCCCCAAAGCCAACCAAGTCTGAAGAGCGTATGGTAGAACCAGAAGAGCCTAAGTTTACTGGTTTCATCTTCAAGATTACTGCAAATATCGATCCTAACCACCGTTCATGTATTGCGTTCTGCAAGATTTGTTCAGGAAAGTTTGTGCGTAATCAGCCTTACTACCATGTGCGTCTCGACAAGACTGTGCGCTTCTCTTCACCTACTCAGTTTATGGCGCAGCGTAAGAGTACCATCGATGAGGCTTATCCTGGCGATATCGTTGGTTTGCCAGACAACGGCATCTTCAAGATTGGTGATACTCTGACTGAGGGCGAGAAGATTCACTTCCGCGGATTGCCATCGTTCTCTCCACTTCTCTTCAAGTATATCGAAAACGATGACCCAATGAAGAGCAAGCAGTTCCAGAAGGGATTGGAGCAGTTGATGAACGAGGGTGTTGCACAGTTGTTCGTCAACCAGTTCAATGGTCGTCGCATCGTGGGTACCGTCGGTCAGTTGCAGTTCGAGGTTATCCAGTATCGCTTGGAGAACGAGTACAATGCCAAGTGCCGTTGGGAGCCTGTTCACTTGCATAAGGCATGTTGGATTGAGGCTGACGATGAGAAGGAATTGGAGAACTTCAAGAAGCGTAAGTACCAGTATATGGCAAAGGATATTGAGGACCGCGATGTGTTCCTCGCCGATTCTGGCTATGTGTTGAGTATGGCTCAGCAAGACTTCGAGCATATCAAGTTCCATTTTACATCAGAATTCTAAAATTTCAGCATGATAATGGATGAAGAGTTATCTGAATACAAACAAGGCAGGATAGAAAGATTTGTTGTCTGGCAGAAGGAACATATTTCCGACCGCCAGATGACCCTTATCCTAGCTTTTGTGATAGGTTTGCTCGCTTCTGTAGCAGGTTTCTTCCTGCATGGTATCGTGCATGAAATACAGTTGCTGCTTACTTCCGGGTTCCAGCAGAGCACTTATAATCTGCTCTTCCTGCTTTTCCCTATCGTTGGTATTTATCTTACCTCACTATTTATCAAGTATGTGGTGAGGGACAATATTTCGCATGGTATTACCCGTGTGCTTTACGCCATCTCGACCAAAAATTCCCGACTTAAGGGACATAACTGCTGGTCTTCGGTGGTAGCTTCCGGTATTACCATTGGTTTCGGTGGATCTGTTGGAGCCGAGGCACCTATTGTGCTTACCGGTTCAGCCATCGGTTCTAATCTGGGACAGATTTTCCGTATGGATAAGAAGACCATGATTCTGCTGGTGGGCTGTGGAGCAAGTGCTGCTATTGCGGGAGTCTTCAAGGCTCCAATCGCAGGACTCGTCTTCACCCTCGAGGTACTGATGGTAGATCTCAGTATGGCTTCACTTCTGCCAATCCTTATCAGTTGTGTCACTGCTACCTGTTTTACCTATATCTTTATGGGTGAAAGTTCGCTTTTCGATTTTACTCTTACCAATCCATGGGAGTTGAATCGTACTCCAGCATGTATCCTGTTGGGTATCTTCTGCGGTTTGATGAGTCTTTACTTCATGCGCACGATGTCATGGTGCGAAGGTCTTTTTGCCAAGATGAAGAATCATCCTTATTGTAAGTTGGTTTTTGGTGGACTCATTCTCAGTTCGCTCATATTCCTTCTTCCTTCTCTTTATGGTGAGGGATATTCGGCAGTCAATGTGCTTCTCAAGGGGCAGAATGAGGCAGAGTGGGGGCAGGTAATGAACCGTTCTCTTTTCTCCGGTCATGAAAATTTGCTGATTCTCTATATTGGCTTGGTTACCTTTACCAAGGTTTTTGCCACTTCGGCAACCAATGGTAGTGGAGGATGTGGTGGAACCTTTGCTCCTTCGCTTATCATCGGTGGATTTGCTGGTTTCTTCTTTGCCCGACTCTGGAATGTTTACGAGGTAGGTGTTTATGTGCCGGAGCAGAATTTCACCTTGATGGGTATGGCTGGATTGATAACGGGGGTGATGCATGCTCCACTTACCGGTATTTTCCTTATTGCCGAACTTACAGGTGGTTATCAGCTTTTTATGCCACTTATGATTGTGTGCATATCTTCTCTCCTTACCATCAGTATCTTTGAGAGCCATAGTATCTATGCCTTGCGTTTGGCTAGAGAGGGAAAGCTTCTCACGCACCACATTGATCGTGCAGCGCTCACTCTGATGAGTATGCAAAGTTTGGTTGAGAAGGATTATCATCCAATCAAAGAAGATTTGCCGATGGAAAAACTGGTGAGTGAGATTAGTCGAAGTAATAATAATTTCTTGCCTGTGCTCGATGAGGCGGGTGTTTTACTGGGAGTTATAGATATCACCAAGATTCGCCACATCATCTTCCGAACAGAACTCTATAAGCATTTCAAGGTGAAACAGCTAATGTTGCAGCCTTCTGCCGTAATTAGTGAGAACGAGAGGATGGATGAGGTGATGCAGAAGTTTGATAAGACTGATGCCGCACAGTTGCCAGTAGTAGATATTAATGGTGTGTTGAAGGGCTATATCAGTCGTACCAAGGTATATGAGGTATATCGTCACATTGTGGCAGATATGTCTGCAGAGTAATAATATTAATCAATGAACAGTATGACAAAGAAAGATTTAAGAATCATATTTATGGGAACTCCAGAGTTTGCTGTGGAATCCCTCAAGTGCCTTGTAGAGGGCGGCTACAATGTGGTGGCTGTGGTTACTCAGCCTGATAAGCCTGTGGGCAGACATCAGGACACTTTGCAACCTTCTCAGGTAAAGCAGTATGCTGTAGAGCATGGACTGCCAGTGCTTCAGCCCGTGAAGATGAAGGATCCTGAGTTCCTGGAACAACTTAAGAGCTATCAGGCTGACTTGCAGGTAGTGGTGGCATTCCGTATGTTGCCAGAGGCTGTGTGGGCAATGCCTAAGTTTGGTACCTTCAATGTTCATGCAGCCTTGTTGCCTCAGTATCGTGGTGCTGCTCCTATCAATTGGGCTGTTATCAATGGCGAGACAGAGACGGGTGTTACTACCTTCTTCCTCGATCACGATATAGATACAGGTCGTATCATTATGCAGAAGCGTTTCCCTATTCCTGACGAGGCGAATGTTGAGTATGTATATGACGGATTGATGCATTTGGGGGCAGAAATTGCTTTGGAAACTATCGATCAGTTGATTGCAGCAGATGGTAATATTTCGAGTATCGCTCAGGAAGAATTCATCGGTGAGGGGGTAGAACTCAAGTCTGCTCCTAAAATATTCAAGGAAACTTGCTGCATTGATTTCCACAAGCCTGCTAAACTGGTACACGATTTCATACGCGGTCTCTCACCATATCCTGGCGCTTGGACCAACATCAAGAAGAAAGATGCCGTGAAAGAGCAGGTGCTTAAGATATTCAAGACCAGAGTTAGTGATGATTCTCGTGGTATGGCACCTGTAGGATGTTTTAGAATAGAAGGCGGACATCTGCAGGTAGCTTGTATCGACCATTGGCTCAATATCTATGAGTTGCAGCTTGCTGGTAAAAAGCGCATGGAAGCTTCAGCCTTCCTCAATGGAATGAAGGATATTTCTTACTACGAATGTCAGAAAGCACCCAATACAGATGCAGGATTACAGTAATTTGGATTTAAATTTCAAAGTTCAATTTTCAAACAGTTAAGAAAATGACTAGAGAAGAAGATATTAAGAATGCAGTAGAATGCATGCGAAAGGGTGGAGTGATTCTCTATCCTACAGATACAGTTTGGGGAATCGGTTGTGATGCTACTAATCCTGAAGCTGTGAAGAAAGTATATGAGATTAAGCAGCGCGACGATTCTAAGGCGCTTATCTGCCTCATAGACTCGGCTGATCGTATGGCTCGTTATTTTCGTAACGTGCCTCAGGTGGCTTGGGATTTCATCGATGCAGCAATGCCTGTTAAGCCTACTACCATCATCCTGGATGATGCGAATGGTGTGGCTAACAATCTTGTAGCAGAAGATGGTAGTTTAGCTATGCGAGTTACTTACGAGGAGTTCAGCAAGCAGCTTTGCTATCGTTTCCAGAAGCCTATCGTAAGTACAAGTGCCAATGTTAGTGGCGAGCCGGCAGCTCAGAACTATCGTGATATCTCTGAAGAGATTCTGAATGCGGTAGATTACGTGTGCTGGACTCGTCGTCAGGAGCATAAGCCTCACCAGCCTTCAAGTATCGTTAAGATTGCCAAGAACGGCGAGGTAAAGGTTATCAGATAATCATTTATATTGATTGTTGACTATGAAAAAGCCTGCTTAGAGATTTTTCTCTTAGCAGGCTTTTTCATAGTCTATATTCTAATAGTAGATATATCATATAACAAAAACTAATATGATCATATAACAATAAACCCTGCAAGAAATTACTCTTGCAGGGTTTATTCTGGGTGGAAGGTGGGACTCGAACCCACGACATTCAGAACCACAATCTGACGCTCTAACCAACTGAACTACGTCCACCATTTTCTTGTAAGCGGGTGCAAAGGTACGAAAAAAAAATGATTCCACCAAATTTTTTCGTACCTTTTTTTCGATTTTTTATTTTGCAGGGCTGCTTGGCACTACAGGAGCTGCCTTTTGAGCATCTGCACCTGCTGCTGGAGCCTCTTTCTGAGCACCTGCTGCATCCTTGCTAGCACCTGGCATAGCTGGAAGAGCTGTCTGCTCCTGAGTTGCACCCTCCATTACGCTACTTTCGCCTGCTGCCTGTGGAGCAACGTATGCGCAAGCTACGCTGATTACTACCATAAGAGCTGCAAGACCCCATGTAATCTTTTCTACGATGTCGGTAGTCTTGCGTACACCCATGATGGAATTGGTTGAAGAGAAGTTAGATGCCAATCCACCTCCCTTTGACTCCTGGATCAGCACGATGAGAACCATCAGGATTGAAACCAGGACGATTAATACTACAAATAATGTGTAAGCCATTTTTTAATTTTAAAACTAGTTTTATTATTATTATTTTATTTATTTCTTTTCCCCCTTTGCAGGATATTTTATTTCTTTGCATTCAGTATCAGCTTCCCCAGGAATCTGAGCTGATCTACATAATATGCACTCTTTTGTGGGTGCTGCTTATGCAGACGATCGATAATCTGATAGGCTCTCTCATACTTGCCCTGCTTGATGTAGATTCTTGCAAGGGTTTCTGTAAAGATTCCGCCGTTATCGCTTGACTCGTTATGGGGAGTTGCTTCGGCAGGTTCAGTTCCTGTATCAGTTTCTGTATCTGATCCTATATCTGCTCCTGTCTCAGATTTTGTTTCAGATTCCTCTGTGCCGTTGATTTTCTCCAGATTAAAGCCGCCTTCCTCTATAAAGTCATCGATGAGACTGATAGTACGGGATGGTTGTTCCATCTTCTGTTCTGTCTCGGTCTCCATCAAGTACGATACGTAATCTACCGCAGCATCGGCTGGAGTAGGCTTGCGCTTCTCTTTCTTCTTCTCATTTTCCTCGTTATCGGTAGGAATGGAGTCGAGGAAGTGATCAATGAGGCTGCTGGTGCGATCTTCTTTCTTCTTGGCATCAAGAATGCCCATACCTTGTGGCTTAGTCTGGGTACGCTTGAGCTGATAGTGAGCAGCCTCTATCATTTGGAAGATGACCTTGCGATCTGAGATATAGATGGCTGCTCGGCGAAGTTCTTCATCGAAGCTAGGGTCGTGGAGTAGGTATAGGTTTTTCAACATCAGTAGGCGAGCCGTCTGATAGTACGGATAAAGAGCCAAGAGCGCACGTAGGTCGTAGAGCGTCTCTCGGTCCATTTCCTCAGGATGTTGTATTAATCTATTTAATTCCACGATGTTTTGCTATTTTCTTTGAATATTGAATTTTTTACCAGTTAGCTACAGTTGCATTGAATATCTGATCAACCAAATCCTTTACCATCTGGGTAACCAGCTCTTCCTGCACAGATGCCAGGCTCTGAGTGGTATCGTAGGTCTTGGCGGAGGTAAACTGTCGCTCGAAGTCCTCGTTGTGGTTTTTGGTATTGGTGAAGCGGACGTTCACTGTAATGCTCAATTCTGTCTGTGCAGAATATCCCTCTGCACTCACCGACTTGTTACGCTGTGAATATTGGGTGATTTCTCCCTCTATCTTTAAATCTCCGTTTCTGGAAACCTGGCGCAGCTGAGTGTTGCTGGCAAACTTGTCTTTCAGCTCATTGTTGAACAACGGACCCATAGGTCCCCAGACATACGAGCTTCTGATAGGGAAGTCGGCCAACTGAATGGTCTTGGTCTTGGTATAGTCAATGCTGGCTCCGTTAAACGTGTAGCTTACGGAGCATGCAGCCGTAGTTCCCATTACCAATATGATGCCTATTATATATAGGTACGCGCGTAAGTGCTTCATTTTTTTATTCTTTATTTTTATCTTTCCCAGCAATGAGTCGTTAATCATTTCCGAGCCCGTATTTCTTGATTCTTCGATAGAGGGTGCGGTCGGAGATTCCCAATTCATCGGCTGCTTTTTTTCTGTTGCCGTTGTTTCTCTCCAATGCTTTTTCTATCATCTGCCTGCCCAGCTTGCTAAGGTTAAGCGATTCGTTCTCGCTCATCTCTTCGTTGTCGAAATCCTTGATTTCCTCTGCTTCTACTTCCTGGGCTTCTGGTCGGGAATGTATCAGATCTGGATGAGAGTTCAGCATGTCCGAGTGAGACTGTATGATATCCGACGTACGAGATGATGTCACATCTATTGGATAGTTTGCGGGTATGATACTGTTGTCTATCGGTTGTGATTGAGAGAACCCTTGGGCACCGTTCAGTCCGCGCGCTTCATCAAGTTGTTTTCTCAACGAGTTCATTTCGCGTCTCAAGTCGCTTACGTTTCCTCTTAATTCGTACAGAATCTTATAGAGAATTTCTCGTTCGCTTTCATAACTGTGCTGCCCTACGTTCTGTTGAGGAATCGGGGCCAGCTGTGTACTCTCCTCATCTTTTGGGATGAATTGGAGAAGTGCATCCAGTCCGATTTCTCTTTCTTTTGAGAGTACCGACATCTGCTCTGTGATATTCTTGAGCTGTCGTACGTTTCCTGGCCACTTGTATTTCAACATCAGTTGCTTGGCATCTTCCGAAAGCGAGATTTTCGGCAAGTGGTATTTCTCAGCCATTTGCATGGCAAAGAGACGGAAGAGCAAGAGTATGTCACCGCCACGTTCGCGCAAAGGAGGCATCTGGATAGGAATCGTATTGAGGCGATAGTAGAGATCCTCACGGAATCTTCCTTCGCTCACCGCCTTACGCATATTCACATTGGTGGCGGCTACGATACGCACATTGGTCTTTCGGATTTCTGTGCCTCCTACTCGGATATATTCACCAGTTTCCAGTACACGAAGCAGGCGGGCTTGCGTCTGGATGGGAAGTTCTCCTACCTCATCTAGGAAGATGGTTCCCTTGTTGGCTATTCCGAAGTAACCTTCGCTTTCTCCGATGGCTCCAGTGAAGGAACCCTTTTCGTGTCCGAAGAGTTCGCTGTCAATGGTTCCCTCTGGGATGCTGCCGCAGTTGATGGCGAAGTATTTCTCTCTTCTTCGTGGAGAATTGTCGTGGATGACTCTTGGAATGATTTCCTTACCCACTCCGCTTTCTCCGATGATGAGCACGGAAAGGTCTGTCGGTGCCACCTGTAAGGCAACATCGAGAGCACGATTCAATCCGTCGCTGTTTCCGACGATATTGTATCGTTGTTTTATCTTTTGAAGTTCGGAATTATCCATTTAGCTGCCAAAATTACACATTTTTTTTGAATTATCTGCTTTTTTCGTCCAAAAATAGGTTATGGAGAGCAGAAAATAGGTGATTTTTAACTTTTTCGCCTATCTTTCTGCTCTTTTTCCTTAATTTCTAGTCTTGTATCAGGCTGATATTGCTGCTGGAAACATACAAGTTCCAGCAGCTAATTTCGCCTCGTTTTTTACTCTTTAGAAGCTGGCTTCTGACCAGCCTGAACTGCAGAGAGAACAGCTGAGAGAGCTGCAGCTGCCTGTGCTGCCTTCTGCTTGTTAGGCTGTTGAGCTTTCTGATTATTGTTCTTCTGCTCATTGTTTCTTGGAGCATTGTTCTGCGCCTCCTTCTGCTCATTGTTTCTTGGAGCAATGTTCTGTGCCTCCTTCTGCTCGTTGTTTCTTGGAGCATTGTTCTGTGCCTCCTTCTGCTCATTACCCTTAGGCGCTCCCTGTTTTCCGTTCTTGGATGGGAATGGAGATGGAGCATGCTTCTTTGGAATAGAGAAGCGAACCTTTTCACTTTCGTCTCTCTTCTCGTGATAGAGTTTTGGCAATGGGTTTGTACCCACCTCGTCGCTTGTTTCGCGATGGCGGAAAGCATCGAGTGCCGTGAAGATAGCATGGCGGAATGATGTTGGGTCTGCCTCGTTGCAGCCTGCCATGAAGTAGCAAGGAGTAGTGTTGGCTGCGGTATGGATGAGTGGCAAGCCTGCAGTGTAGAGCACGCCATCCTCGTTGTAGAGAGCATGGAATGGCACGGTAGCCTGATCGTAGTACATTGCCATGATTCCATCGAATTCGCTGAAGTAACCGCTGCCGAAGAATTCGTCTGCAGGGTAAGGACCAAACGCCTGGATTCCCTTGTCAGCAAGGTGGTCGATAGCCGGGATGATGATTTCGCGTTCCTCTTTGCCGCAACTCTGTTCCTCGTTGATGCTAGGATTCAGAGCTAGTACGGCGATACGTGGATTGGTGATGAGGAAGTCGCGCTTCAATGTCTGCCAGAGCAATGTTGTCTTGCTCACGATACTTTCCTGACTGATTGCACCAGCTACTTGAGCCAAAGGTGTCTTTTCTGTGATAGCTGCGATACGGAGGTCGTCTCCGATGAGGATGCTCAGGGAACTGTTGCGGTCGCCGATGCATGTTTCGATGTACTCCTTGTGTCCCTTGAAGGTATATCCTTCTATTTTGACGTTCTGACTGCTTACTGGTGCTGTAATCAAGACATCGTAGAGATTGTTGCGATAGTCGGTCATAGCACGGTCGAGTGCTTTGATGGCTGCAGCTCCTGATTCATCAGTAGGAAGTCCCATATCTACCTTAACCTCTTCATCTACGGCTGCGAGGAGGTTGATACGTCCATCTTCAGCATCTTCAGCTTTCTGGATGATAGAGAACTGGGCTGGCAGATTCATCGCCTTGCGATAATAAGCTGCCACTTTAGGTGAACCATAGATGATTGGGGTGCAAAACTCCAACATCTCTGGCTCACTGAATGCCTTAAAAATGAGTTCATATCCGATACCATTGGTATCTCCGTGGGTGATAGCCACCCTGATTTTCTTGTTGTCCATTAATACTTATTTTATAGTAGAAATCGCAGCTTCGAGCTGCTTGATTAATATTTTCTTTTTCATTTCTGGAGCATAGACGAAGCCGATGATGTAGAGGTTGTAGCCTTGCTGAATTTCAGCTTGGCTTGTTGACTTATGAATGCAATGCATGACATAAGGGCCTCCCATGGCATCCCCCTTCATCTCCCAGATCCCTCTTTCAGAAAGAACTGGAATCACCATGTACATGCTGTCGGTTTCGCCGAGCATATTGGTTCGAAGAATGCTGTCAATCTGAGCCTTGTCATTTACATGAAAAGCATTTGAATTCTTCATTCTTCGTTCTTCACTCTTCACTTTAAACACGAGCAGGTTTTGCATTCCCGTACTTGCATTATTCGAGATCCAGATGAAGTCTTTTGCTTTTTTGCTGGCGTTCATCGAGACCGGAATCTTCATGTCAATTCCAAACATCTTCTTGATTTCGTCCTGCATCTCCTTGTTTTGTTTGCTGGGGTTGCTGGAGATGATATCTGCCAGATGTTTCAACTCTACCTCATTCACGATTTGGCGGAGTTTTTCGCTATTGAGCTTTTCCAGCAACTGCTGTGTCGAGCGGGCGGTAATGCGGATGATATTCTGCGGTGCAGCATTTTCGTCGTGGCTCAGCCTGACGGAGAAATCCCGCTCTCCGATATTCACGATGATTCGGGTTCTGACGAGCAGATAGCTGCCTTGTGTCTTGCCCTTTTTCACCTGAATCAGTCGGCAGAGTGGTTCGGGTTGGGGCAGTCCTGTCACATCCTCCGTCAGCATCTTGGTTACGATGCTGTCGGTATCACCCTCGAGTACCACCTCGTAAGGTTGTCCCGTGCTGGCTGGCTTTTTCCTGTTCTTACCTGTTATATCGCAACTTGTCAGGAGAACGAATATAAGATAGAACGGGAAAAGAAACGTTATCGTTTTTCTCACCATTATGTTATTCTCTCTACATCTCCTCTTTCTGCTTCTCATCCTCATGATGTCGGATTTCTCCGATCTTTTTCGAGGTGCTGAGCAGACCGCAGGCTGCATAGATGTCCTGGCCGCGGCTGGCACGGATAGTGGTGAAAACACCATGGGAAGTGAGGTAATCACGGAACTGCTCCATCTTCTCATCGTTCACACCCTGCAGCGGGATGTCGGGAATCTGATGGAAGCGGATGAGATTGAAACGGCAATCGAGCCCCTTCACCAGTTTGATGATGGCCTTGGCATGCTGCATACTGTCGTTCACTCCCTTGAATACGATGTACTCGAAACTCAGGCGGCGCTGATGAGAGAAATCGTAGTTCTTCAGAAGCTCTACCACCTGTTCTATACTCATTCCGCGTTCAGCAGGCATCAGTTCTGCACGTTCTGATGGTATCGGGTCGTGCATCGAAATTGCCACATGGCATTCGCTCTCTTCCAGGAATCGCTTCAGCTTATTCTTCACGCCCACAGAACTTACAGTGATTCGTTTCGGACTCCACGCCCAACCGTAATCGGCGGTGAGAATTTCAGTGGCACGAAGCACATTGTCGAGATTGTCCATCGGCTCGCCCTGTCCCATGAATACGATGTTGGTGAGCTTGTCCACCTCAGGCAGCGAGTAAATCTGGTTCAGGATGTCGCCGGCAGGTAAGCTACCCTCGAATCCCTGCTTTCCGGTCTGGCAGAAGAGGCAGTTCATTTTGCAGCCCACCTGTGATGAAACGCAGAGGGTGGCACGGTCTTTATCCGGGATATAGACCGTTTCTACGAATTTGCCGCTTCGGGTAGGGAAGAGGTACTTGATGGTACCATCCACAGAGTATTGTGCGTCAGAGAATTCTGCGCATCCTATTTCGTATTCGGCAGCGAGCTTGGCACGGTTGGCTTTCGAGATGTTGGTCATCTCATCAATGCTCTTTACGTGCTGCTCATAGAGCCACTTCGCCATCTGTCCGCCGGTGAAGGCAGGCATGCCGAGATCCTTAGCCACCTGCTTCAATTCAGCAAGTGTAAGACCTAAAAGATATTTTTTTTCATTATTCATACTGCAAAGATACGCTTTTTTGCTGAAAAATTCGTATCTTTGCCACATATTTTAATATAATAAGCTAAAATAAGGTGAAAATGAGAGAAAAAATAGATCTTTTCTTGCCTTGTGACGACCTACAGGAAGCTAGATTTACGACCATAGATCTTCACGAAGACAAAACAGTACAGCATATCAACCTCCTGGTGAGCGCTGACTTCGCTGCCCAGCATCCGGTGCCGGAAGGTTGCACCTTCATTGCCGTTGACCGCCTTGAGAGTTCTAACACAGTAGAGAGCATCGCAGAGAACACCGATGCCGACTATGTGTTGATCTGTACCAAAAATACAGATATCCGATGGGGCAATCTCGCATTGGAGCGTTTTCTCCGTGTGGCTGATGACACGGGAGCGGTGATGGTTTACTCCGACCATTATACGATGGTGTTGGATGAAGACAAAACAGCCAAATTCCAGGCTTCATTGGGTGAAGATGCTTCTGAACTGGAGAAATCACTGAGAGTTCCTAAGTTGGAAAAGCATCCGGTAATCGATTATCAGCAGGGTTCACTTCGTGATGATTTCGATTTTGGAAGCCTCTGGCTCATCAAGGCACAGGCTCTCCGTGATTATGTAGCTCAGCGCGATCGTCAGGAATATCTCTATGCAGGTCTCTACGACCTGAGACTTTATCTGAGTCGAGTGGGAGAAATCTTCCATATCAATGAATATCTCTATACCGAGACCGAGAGGGATAATCGCAAGAGCGGTGAGAAGCAGTTCGACTATGTGAATCCTCGTAACAGGGAGGTGCAGATAGAAATGGAAAAGGCTTGTACCCAGCATCTTGGCAAATTGGGCGCTCTGATTGATACCTGTTACTATCGTCAGCCGAATTTTGATGAGCAGGATTTTGAATATGAGGCATCCGTCATCATCCCGGTTTTCAATAGAGAGAAGACCATCGCAGACGCTGTGTTTAGTGCAATGAGCCAGAAGACCAATTTCAAGTTCAACGTCATAGTCGTAGATAATCATTCTACCGATCGTACTGGAGAAATCGTGCAGGAAATAGCTGATAGCACGAACTGGGATGTAGAGAAACTTGATTTGGTATATAAGGAGGGAAAGGTAAAATATTCGATGCAGGGAAAGCTGGTTCCACGTCTCTTCCTGCTCCAACCTGCAAGCAAAGACCTTGGAATAGGTGGCTGCTGGAATCTGGCCATCTCTAGCGAGTTCTGTGGAAAGTTTGCTGTTCAGCTCGATAGCGATGATCTCTATTCTTCTCCCGATACACTGCAGAAGATAGTAGATGCTTTCCATCAGCAGAAGGCTGCGATGATTGTGGGTTCTTATCGTATGTGCGACTTCGATCTGCAGACCCTTCCTCCTGGACTTATCGACCATAAGGAGTGGACCGAGGAGAATGGCTGCAACAATGCCCTGCGCATCAATGGATTAGGTGCTCCTCGTGCTTTCTTTACCCCGTTGGCAAGACAGATACAGTTTCCTAATACCAGCTATGGCGAGGACTATGCGATGGGCTTGGCTTTCTCTCGCCGCTACCGCATCGGCAGAATCTATGAGGAACTCTACCTCTGTCGTCGCTGGGGAGGAAACTCTGATGCAGCCCTCAGTATAGAAAAGGTGAACGCCAATAATCTTTATAAAGACCGTTTGCGCACCATGGAGTTGAAGGCACGTCAGCAGATGCTGTTGGGAAAGGCTGATATCATGGAAGATAGCAGTATTTCCCGATTCTTCAATCGACAGTTGGAGCAATGGGAGGAGGCTCGACATCGTTATCGCGACCTCAAGCACGTAGAGACCAAGACGCTCTCTGAGTTTGTGAAGTTGCAGTGGAATCCGGCTCGTATGGTTAGCACGGGAGCCAAAATCGACAAGAAGGCTTTGAGCGAGCGCCCTTGCTTCCTCTGTGCTTGCAATCGTCCGGAAGAACAGATGGTGCAGCAGATAGACGATAAGTTCCAACTTCTGGTGAATCCGTTCCCTATCTTGCCAATCCATTTCACGATCCCGGCACGCAAACACCAGTATCAGCTCATCTATAAGAACTATGGTGAGATGCACAGATTCCTGAGTCTGCACAGCGACTTGATGGTATTCTATAATGGTCCGAAGTGTGGAGCTTCTGCTCCAGACCACCTGCATTTCCAGGCTGGTTCTAGTGGACTTCTTCCTTTGCAGGCAAACTGGCAGCGCCTTTCCCGCAATCTTACCGACATCATCTCGCTGAATGATGATGAGAAGATTGCATTGGTTCGCGATTTCATCGTGCCAGCCTTTGTTATCATCTCGAAGAGCGAAGAGAGTGATGAAACCCTCTTCCGCCGACTTTACAAGGCTTTGCCTCATCGTGGCGACGAGAAAGAGCCAATGATGAACATCGTTGCCTGGCGTAAGTGTGAAGAATTCATCACTGTGGTTATCCCAAGAGAGAAACATCGACCAGATGCTTACTTTGCTGAAGGGGATGCACAGGTGATGGTTTCGCCGGGAGCACTCGATATGAGCGGACTCATCATTACTCCTCGTGAGGAAGATTTCCGTAAACTCACCGATGAAAAGGCTACTGCTATCTTGCAGGAATGCGGTATCAGTCCAGAGAAGGTAGAGACTATCGTTAACAAGCTGAAGGCGGCAAAGGAAGCAAAGGCTGCTGTCGGAGCTTCTGCCTTATATGATAATGGTAAGGAGCCTGAGGTGACTGTGGGAATCGTGAGTGCGCAGAAGGTTCATTTCATACTCAACAAACCTTATCTTGCCAAGGGAGAAATCGTGATTGGTGAGCAGGAGGTGGAATTCTCCGAAGGTGGTGTGCTTTGGAATGGAAATCAGTATAGTTCACTTACTTTCCATCCGCAGAGTCCGGATGCCTCTTTCTCTTTGAGTGATGTAACCATCGGTGTGAACTTCCATTGGGAGCGCAAGGAAACCCAGACTTTCCTGGGTACGCTGAGATTCCTGGTAGAATCTGATAAGATTTAGCCATTAATGAGCTGCCTGTAGAAAAATATCTGGAGAGTGTCATCAGTAGTGAGATGAGTGCCACATCCAGTCTTGAACTCCTGAAGGCGCACGCCGTGATTTCCCGCTCTTGGCTTTTGGCTCAGATGCAGTATCGTAGAGAGGTGGCGGAGAGTGGCAACAATTTCTTCTCTTTCGTGAAGAAGGAGGATATGCTCATCCGTTGGTACGATCGCGAAGATCATACTCTTTTCGATGTTTGTGCCGATGACCACTGTCAGCGTTATCAGGGAATTACGAAGGAGACCTCACCACATGTGGCAGAGGCGGTAAGACTCACCAGAGGACAGGTTCTGCTGGATGGTGATGAGATATGTGATGCTAGATTCTCGAAGTGTTGTGGCGGTGTTACAGAAGAGTTCCAGTATTGCTGGGAGAATACGCCGAAGAATTATCTCACAGCCGTAAGGGATATAGCCTTGGGTATCGAGGATGCAAAGGTTATGCCTGATCTTACCATCGAGGAAGAGGCTGAGAAGTGGATTCGCTCGAACCCACCTGCTTTCTGCAATACGACAGACAAGAAGATTCTTTCGCAGGTATTGAATGATTATGACCAGGAGACTGCCGATTTCTATCGCTGGAAGGTAACGCTCACTCAGGAGAAACTCCAGCAGCTTATCGCTGACAAACTGAAGATGGACTTTGGTGCCATCCTCGATCTGAAAGCCGTAGAGCGAGGCAAGAGTGGAAGAATCAGTAAACTCCAGATCATCGGTACAGAGAAAACCTTCACCATCGGTAAGGAACTTGAAATCCGACGTGCACTCAGCGATTCTCATCTTTTAAGTTCTGCTTTTGTGGTAGATAAACAGGATGAAGATGAGCAGGGAGTACCTCAGCGTTTCGAACTCATCGGTGCAGGATGGGGCCATGGAGTAGGTCTCTGTCAGATTGGTGCTGCTGTGATGGGAGAGGAAGGGTATCTCTATGATGCTATCCTCCTGCACTACTATCAGGGTGCAGAAATCAAGAAACTCTATAAATAAAGCTGTAGAATGGGAACATTGAAAAATAGTCGGAATCCATGGGCTTGGATTCCGACACTCTACTTTGCGGAAGGACTGCCTAACGTCATCGTGACAGCCCTCTCTGTGGTTATGTATATGCAGTTGGGCTTGACCGATGCTGAGGTGGGTCTCTATACCGGATGGCTCGCCCTGCCTTGGGTTATCAAACCCTTGTGGAGCCCATTCATCGATCTGCTGAAGACTAAGCGTTGGTGGGTATTGACGATGCAGGCGCTCATCGGAGCAGCTCTTGCCGGCATCGCTTTCTCGCTGCCTACTGCCTTCTGGTTCCAGGCAACGATGTGTTTCTTCTTCCTCATCGCCTTCTGTAGTGCCACCCACGATATTTCGGCGGATGGTTTCTATATGATAGAGTTGGATGAGCATACGCAGACCAAGTTCGTGGGTTTGAGAAATACCTTCTATCGCCTTGCCATCATCTTCGTGAATGGATTCCTGGTGATGTTGGCTGGTGTTCTCCAGGTACTGTTCCGTAACCAGATCCGCTTCTCATGGGCGCTTATCTTCTACGGACTGGCAGGTATCTTCATCGGATTGTGGCTCTATCATAGCAGATTCATGCCGCGTCCGAAGGAGGATGTGCAGACCGATAGAACGGTGGGCGAAGTGGCGCACGAACTGAAGAATATGTTCCGCACCTTCTTTGTGAAATTCGGATTGGGAGAAACCATCTGTGTGATGCTCTTCCTCCTGCTCTATCGTTTCCCGGAAGCACTCCTGAATACGATGACCAAGACCTTCATCCTTCGTCCTAATTCACAGGGCGGACTGGGATTGTCTCCGCAGGAATATGGCTTTGCCAATGGTACGGTGGGACTGATCGGTTTGCTGCTGGGTGGCATCATCGGCGGTATTCTGGTGAGCCGCGATGGTATGAAGAAATGGCTTTGGCCGATGGTTTGCGCCATCACCCTGCCGGATGTGGTTTACATCTATCTGAGCTATTCGCTGAACAGCGACATCATCGTGGTTTCAAGCTGTCTCTTTATCGAGCAGTTCGGTTATGGTTTGGGCTTCACGGTTCTTACCCTTTATATGCTGTTCTATAGCCAGGGCAAGTTCAAGACATCCCATTATTCCATCTGTACAGGAATCTCTTATTTAGGTTTGATGTTGCCAGGTATGGTTTCGGGATATCTGAAAGATATGGTAGGCTATCGCTTGTTCTTCATCATTGTGATGGCATGCTGCGCCATCACTTTCCTGGTTACCGCTTTCCTGAAGATAGATCCTGAGTTCGGAAAGAAAGAGAAGGAAATCAAGGAGGAAATAGAAGAGGAAGAAATGGAAGTGATAGAATAATATTTCTATATATAAATAGGTGAAAATCTGAGAAAAGGTCGTTGGGTATCGTCCCGACGACCTTTTTACGTTAAAGTATTTGAAATCTTTTTCTTCTGCCCTTGTTATATCATTTTAATATCGTATATTTGCGATATCAAAATGATATCAACAATATTAACGTAATAAATAGAGTAAGATTATGGAGAATAAGGAATTTACTTATCAGGGAAAGACCTTGAATGGCATCCTGATGTTAGTATTAAACATCATCGGCTTCCTGGCTGGAGTTGGCTTGTTTATATTTGCCTGCGTTTCGCAAGAGGGCTGGCTGGCAAATGTCTGTGGTGTTTGTGGCGTACTGCTTCTCATCCTGAGTATCATCTGCGTTTGCGGTTTCATCCTGGTAGAGCCGGGTCAGGCTCGCGTATTGCTTTTCTTCGGTAAGTATCGTGGCACTTTTACAGAGCCGGGTTACTATTGGCTGAATCCGTTTATCAGTCAGAAGAAGCTTTCGCTTCGTGTGCGCAACCTCGATGCCGAACCTATCAAGGTGAATGACAAGACGGGTAATCCGATTATGATTGGTATGGTGCTGGTGTGGAAACTGAAGGATACCTACAAGGCTATCTTCGAGATTGATACCCAGACCATGGCTGAGGGTTCTACAGGTCAGGCTGGCATTGGTGCTTCTGCTGCACAGATCATGAATATGCTGGGCCGCTTTGTTCAGATTCAGGCAGATGCTGCTCTCCGACAGGTAGCCGGACAGTATGCCTACGATGATGACGAGGGTGGAAAGTCGAATCAGATTACGCTTCGTGATGGAAGTGATGAAATCAATAAGGAGTTGGAGGCTCGCATCGATGAGCGTTTGGCGATGGCAGGTATCGAGGTAGTAGAGGCTCGCATCAACTATCTGGCTTATGCTCCGGAGATAGCAGCCGTGATGCTTCGTCGCCAGCAGGCTTCAGCCATCATCTCTGCTAGAGAGAAGATAGTAGAGGGTGCCGTGTCAATGGTGAAGATGGCATTGCAGAAGTTGAGCGATGAAGATGTGGTAGAGCTTGATGACGACAAGAAGGCTGCCATGGTCAGCAATCTGCTCGTAGTGCTCTGTGGTGATGATACAGCCCAGCCTGTAGTAAATACGGGAACATTGAATCATTAAAAAAAGTATGGCAAAAAAGGAGACAAATATAAAAAGTTTTATATTGCGCATCGATTCGGATACGATGAGTGCCATTGAGGCATGGGCGGAGGATGAGTTCCGCTCAACCAACGGTCAGCTGCAATGGATCATCGCCGAAGCGCTGCGTAAGGCTGGCAGACTGCCGAAGAAAAAGAAGGCTGTATCAAAGAAAACTAAGGATGAAGTCGATTCAAATCAAATAGAAGAGAACGATTTAAATCAAATAGGAGGGGAAAAGAAAGATGAAGAATAGAATATTTAATTTTGTGCTTGATTTATTTAAGGATAGCGATGAGGAAGAGCAGGCTGGCATCTTTGCGCAAGTCAAGATCTATCGAACTACAAATGCCAGGGTCTTTGAAATTATTGTTGGAATCCTGGTTCTTGCCATGTGGCTGCTCACCATCAGGAATGTCATTCATGCCACATCTGATGATTTGCCTTATCTTCTTCTGTTGGCTGGAATGGGTACTTTTTTCCCTATTGCTTGTTTGCTTCACAGCTATCATCCAAAGGCCAATGGCTTTCCTTTCGTCAAGATAGTCAATGCCCGACAGGTATATTATCTGTCCCTGTTGGGTCGCTATGCAGCTTTATGGTTAGCCCTCTTCTGGTTATGGTTAAGCTGTTACGATTTGATAGGAAGTGAGCCTGTAATTGTGGGAGGAATGATAGCTTGCTGTGTGCTTTTATGTCTGAACTGTATATTCTTTTTTTATAAGATATACCAGTTGAGAAACCAGGTAGAAGTAGAGGATCCAGAGCCAGCTATCAAAAACGAGAAGCTCCTGACCATCGGTGTATTGGTATTGACGGCGGTTTTAGGTTTTGCGTTTCATCTCCTGCCGATTTGGGATTGTATGCCAAAGATATTAAGTGGAATTTTAAGAGGAATCCTCGTCATAGCAATGGTAGTAGGTATCGTCTGGGTATGCAAGAGATACTTCGGCCTTTTCCGTGAAATAGATAAAGACGCCTCCGATTCATCCAGGAAATAGAGGCGTCTCCGATTCGTCGCAACAGTTATTTATTCCCCGATAATCGTTGCGATGAGGTGTCGGCTTCCGCCTCCCTCTCTGAATTCACAGAGGTAGATTCCCTGCCATGTACCAAGGTTCAATCTGCCATTGGTAATAGGAATGGTGAGCGATACACCTACCATGCTCGATTTGGCATGCGCCGACATATCCGTAGGTCCTTCATCCTGGTGCAGGTATCTAGGGTCACCATCCGGAACCAGTCTTTCGAAGATACCCTTCAAATCATGTCTCACATCCGGATCGAAGTTCTCGTTCAGCGACAATCCGCAACTGGTATGTCTTACGAAGAGATTCAGAATCCCTGTCTTAGGCAGCGCCGGCAAGTTCCTCATCACCTCGTTGGTTACGAGGTGAAAGCCGCGAGGAAGTGGGCGCAATGAAAATTCTACTTGCTGTATCATATTCTTCTTTGTTTTTATATTTCAATTGTTTGTATCTTTCTGATTGTCAATTTACAAAGGTAATTATAATTTTATTATTATAATACTATTATAATGCAAATATAGGAAAGTTTAACCATTAAAGGATATCTCTTTCAATCAAGTTGAGTATATCTCTTCTAATCAAGTCGGGCATTTCCTTGCTATCTGCTACCCCGAAAAATCTTCTTCTTTAGAAGAAGGAAAAAAGACAGGAAAAATAATCCCGAAAAAATTTGGTGGTTTCAGAATAATGATGTACTTTTGCACCCGAAATCAAGCATTAAGAGTTGCCCAGTTGCGGCACACCAACCGAGTTTCGCATAGAGATAACCACGGTGGTAAAAGAATGTGTAAGTGTTTAACAACTTAAAATAATTATCTTTATGAATCCAAATTCAGATTTAAAGAACAAAAAGAACAATGAGAGTGTAATGGCAGCTAATGCCGAGTCTTCAACAATTAAGGCATCTAATGCTGAGACATCAACTGTTGATGCAGGCTATGCCGAGTCAAGAATTCAGAGTATGCTGCCCGTTTTGCCGCATACAGCGATGAGCGTTTGAAGCAGACCGTGGATCACGAGCGCAAGGTTCGTGGTTGGGGCAGCGAGCGCAGTTACTTCCTCGCCGCCTTGCGAGGTGAGTGCGAGAAGCGAGGCATTGATTACTGCTGGAAGTAGGGGAATGTTTCCCACGGATTTCTCGGATTTCCACAGTTTTTTTGACCAATGCGGTCGGATGAAGGTCACGCAGATTTGGCTTTCCCTTCGGCCGCCGATTTTCAATTCGCAAATGACGCAGAATTTATTCGACCGTACAGGTCGAACAGTTTTTGCTAATCTTGGCAGAATACTCTGCAAAATTGGCAACAAAGGATAATTAATTTATGCTTTGCTGCCAAAACTTCATGCTTTTTTAAGCCTGTTTTTCAATCCATGCCATCAATACCGCTACGGCATATTGCTGTTCTTCTCCTGTCAGCTGTCTTCCGGCAGGTATGTGATGCCATTTGAAGAAACATCCACGACAGCAGCAGCCTGTAGCATGTTGGGCTATAAATACAGGATGCCCTCTCATTGGTGTCTGCTTGCCGTCATTGGGTATAACGGCTGGAGCAAGGCGTTTGGCAACAAAATCCTCTGCATGCTTACGGATGGTTGCCAAGCCCTTTTCTGCAATATATTCCTTATCCCTCTTCGAAAGGTGAAAACGGCTGCGGAATGCGGATTTGGAAAGTCTTTCAAACAGATCCGTCAAGTCATACTCTTTGTCAGGAGAGGTATGTTTTTCCTTGTTTTCAGAAGAGACAGAATCTTTCTGATGATCCTCTTTCTCTTCAGAAAACAAATTGAGCTCTACATATCTAGTATGGTTTGCCCTTGAATCTTTTTTCATTTCTATTTATCTCCTATATCAATTAATCCCCTATATATTTTATGGATATATTTAAAATCAACGTTTTTCATTTACTTGGCATTTTCATCAGTTCCTTCAACGCTTTTCTTCTGGGTATTCGGCAAAAATCCTGCTATGATGCCGAGCAATGGCAGGAAGGCACTCACCTGGAAGATAAACTCAATACTGGTCTTGTCGGCCAGCCAGCCGAAGAAAGCGGAGCCCAGACCTCCCAGTCCAAACATCAGTCCGAAGAAAATGCCTGCTATCAATCCCACTTTATCGGGCATCAGGTCGGTGGCATATACCACGATGGAAGAGAATGCCGAGGCAATGATCAAGCCGGAAAGGAAGGTACAGATGATGGTCCACGTGAAGTTGACGAAAGGCATGGCGATGGTAAAAGGTGCTGCTCCCAGAATGGAGAACCAGATGACATACTTTCTGCCAAACTTGTCACCCAGCATGCCTCCTGCTACAGTACCTATGGCAAAGGCAGCAAGGAAAACGAAGAGGCACAGCTGCGAGGTCTGTACCGATACGCCGAACTTATCCATCAGGAAGAAGGTGAAGTAACTCGTAATGCACGCCGTATAGAAATACTTGGAGAACACGAGCATGATGAGGATGAACAGAGCCCAATACTTCACCCTTTTAGAGATATGGGTGTTGAGAAGAGGTTGTTTCTGCGGATGGTTCACCACGTAAGCCAATCGTGCCTTATACCAGACTCCCAATCTTACCATGATGATGGCGGCCAGTAGGGCTGCAAGGGCAAACCAGGAGATGGCATGCTGACCGCAAGGCAGGATGATGATGGCTGCAAGCAATGGTCCTATTGCAGAACCTCCATTGCCACCCACCTGGAAGATGGATTGTGCCAGACTCTTCTTGCCTCCCGATGCCATCTGTGCCACTCTCGATGCTGTGGGATGAAACACGGACGAACCCAGACCTACAACGCTCACTGCCAGGAGAATCAGGAAGTAATTCTCGGCGAAAGCCAGCAGGAGCAGGCCCATCAATGTGAAACACATGCCGATGGAGAGGGCATAGGGACGGGGATGCTTATCGGCATAAAGTCCTGTGAAAGGTTGCAGAATAGAAGATGTCATCTGGAAAACCAGCATGATGATGCCTATCTGTGCAAACGAGAAATCGAACTTATCCTTCACAATCGGATAGATGGAAGGGATAATCGACTGAATCATATCGTTCAGGAAATGGGAAATGCTACAGATGATGAGCATGGAATACACTGTACCCTCTACCATCGTAGGATTTCCCTTGATTTTACTGCCTATAGACTTGATGTTCATTTGTTTTTTACTCTCTTATTTGAAAATCAACTTTTTATGTTTTTTTTCTGCTTCAAGCTCCAATAGCCTTCTCTTTGCGTCTAATCCTCCGGCAAAACCTGTAAGGCAATGATTGCTACCGATAACACGATGGCAGGGAATGAAAATGCTGATGCCATTAGCTCCGATGGCACCTGCCACGGCTCTTGTGCCATTGGGGTTACCCATACTTATGGCTATTTCCTTATAGCTTCTTGTTTCTCCGTAGGGTATGTTGAGCAATGCATGCCATACTTTTTTCTGAAAATCGGTTCCTATAGGACGCAACGGAATATCGAATATCTTGCGGATGCCGGTGAAATATTCATTCAGCTGCTTCTTGGCAAGTTCCAGGATAGGGGATGTTTCAATCTTGAACTCAGCTTTCATATACCGCGAAACCCGAAGCTTATTGCGCTCTGCACATGGCATTTCATTCCAATCACAAAGACACAAATCATCACCCACAGATGCCAGAATTAACTCTCCGCAGGGCGAGTTGTAATATTGGATGTTTATTTGCTGCATTCTATCAAATACGATGAAACGGAATCTTTATTTTTCATACAATTCTATCGGCAAACCATCTGGGTCACTGAAGAATACAAATCGCTTGTCAGTATATTCATCCGTGCGTATAGGCTCATGCGCGATGCCTTTACTGTCAAGTTCATCAATTGCATCCGAAAGATCATCTACCTCAAAAGCAAGATGGCGCAGACCGGCTGCTTCCGGATAGGAAGGACGTGCTGGTGGGTTAGGGAAGGAGAATAACTCGATGACATAGTTGTCATCAAGCCAGCAGTCAGCTTTCCATGAGTCACGTTCCTTACGATAGTTTTCACTCATGATCTTCATTCCGAGCACATCTGTGTAGAAATGCTTGGATTTCACATAGTCGGAGCAAATCACGGCTACATGATGGATTTTGTTAAGTTTCATATCTTATGAATGTTTAAATGTGGGTAATGCCCAAGACCTTACGCTGGGATTTCATTACTTCTTGAATATTCATGCCATTAAGTGCGTTATATTGTACTTATTGTGCAAAAATAATAAATATTTTCAGATTTCGCATGATAAAGTACAATATCGCATTCTTATTTATAATATATTATACTTTTATTGAACTTTTCTTTGAGTTTTGCCATATTTTCATTAACTTTGCCTGTAAAACTATCATTAAGGTTATGACTTAACTCCTCAGCGACCGCAGGGAGCGATAACTCCTTTAACTTCTGAACTTGCAAAACTTGAATATACAATGGTATTTTGAGCCGATTCAACATAAAGTCACCTTCAGAAATAGCTTCTCAAAAACAGCAATTTATTCTCCTTTCACGACCACCATAGTATGCACATAATCAACCATTTAAGTGTGAATGGAGAATTCTGTACCCCTATGGGCATGGTAAGCGGCAATGTTGTGCCATAGTGAGGCAATAAGCGCTACAAGCCGCTTTACGCCTCGTCAGTACTATCATGGCAACCTCTCAGTAACGTCTTTGCGCCTTGTAAGTGCTATCATAGTTGCTTGTAAGTACTATCATCGTTGCATCGGTTTTACGTAAATAGTCTTCGGAGTAACCTTTACTTGTTGTCGGAAGAATTAATGTTATAAGCCGGAGAACCCTATATCTTCAGCCGCACAACAGCTGTTGTGCGCTCGTCCAACAGCTGATGTGCACATGCACAACACGTGTTGTGCACACGTCAATCAGCTGATGGACGGCTATCTTATGGCTAATCATGTGGCTTCTTCTGGTTTTATAGCCTTGGATTATACCATTTCCAATATCTTATCCAGTATCCCCACATAATAGAAGGGAAGATTGACAAGACGGAAGGGATGACCTGTAGGGGATACCACTTCGTCTATGCTATATTCTCCTGGCCAAATGCGGATGGCAATGCTTGGGGCATCAGGCTGAGACATGAAGGAGTGGAGGGAGTCGAAGATGGGCATTTGTGCCAGACTTCACTTCTATTGGGAGAATCTGTGAGTGATGTTGCCAAACAAAATCTACCTCTGCTGATGAACCCTTTTTGTCTCTTACCCAGTAATATTGCTCGTTGCGGAAGTTGCGATCCAAAACAATGCGCAGCTCTTGGGCTACGATTTGTTCCGCAGCATGTCCCTTCCATACATCCAAGAGAGAATTGCCTTGCAGATATTCTGCCTGAATGTCAACGGAGAAATTCATGATGCCCGTATCTACCCATACTAGCTTGGGTTGTCTTGCTATGGCTGGTACAGCTGGGGCTTTCACAGATGTGACGGGATAGTCCAAATTGAGCAAGAATGCTTTCTGCATCACTTCCAAAGCCTCATGTACCTCCTTGCTTGTGTAGTTGCTACCTCCAAATCGAGCGAAAGTAATGGATTGTCCTGCCTCTGCCCAGCCATGTGTAAGCAGATGGCGGATAACCTTTACTTGGTTTTCATTACGAGCATATTTTTCTACATCTTCATTGTAGCCATCAAGCAGTGAACGATAGATAGGGGCTAACTTGGTTAGGTTATGAGTCTTGGCATATTCCACCAAGGCTTCAGGCATACCACCTATCAAGGTGTAATGATTGAAATGGTTCAGTAACATCTCGTGATATAGAGGTGATACACTGATTTCTTTCACCATTTGTACCAATTGGTCTTCACCTATAGCATCGAGATATTCCAAGAAGGAGCATGGACGAAGGGATAGATAATCCACTCTTCCCACAGGGAAAGAGATGCGCTGCTTGATGAGGGTTTGAAGTCTGGAACCTGCTGCTATGATGTGCAACCATGGCATCTCTTCATAGAAGTATCTCAGCAGACCAACTGCTTTTGGTTCGTTTTGTATCTCATCAATAAAAAGTAGAGTACGCTTACCTTCATCTACCTTGATTTTCTTCTTGAGGCAGATGTATTGATATATCTCTTTTACATTGTCTGATTTGGCAAAGATTTCTGCATCGGAGCTTTGTTCTAGATTCAGTTTGATATATACATCGTATTTCTTACCCAATTCATTGACCAATGTTGTCTTTCCAACTTGTCTTGCGCCTCGTAAAACCAATGGCTTCCTGTTGTCTCTTTCACTCCATTTCTGGAGTTCTTCTGTTAATTGTCTATATATCATAACGTTTCCTTCTCTTTAAGTTATGCTGCAAAGTTACTCTTTTTTCCTAAAACATAGGCAAAAATATAGTGAAACTTTCCTAAAACATAGGTAACTTATATGAAAACCTTCCTAAAACATAGGCAACTTATATGAAAATCTTCCTAAAATATAGGCAACTTATATGAAAATCTTCCTAAAACATAGGTAAGAACGCAGAAATTTACCTAAAATATAAGCAAATTCCTGCGGGATTTTACACTTTTTAATATAAAATAGGGGCGAAATAATACACTTTTCAATATCCGCTGCCCCTTCTCTAGAAGTCGCAAGGCAGGGCGGAGAGCTGCTGCATGATGGTCTTTGCCATGCGGGAGTGGCCGGCATCATTAGGATGAAGACGGTCGGTGTTCGGCTTGTTGAACATCTGGCACCTGCATCGTAAAGAGGGAAGAGACCCGAAAGGGAGTTGAGGTCGATGACTGGTACTGCCCAAACATTGCCCACTTCCTTAATTGTCTTCACATATTCATCGAAGAAGATGCCACGGGCATTCTCATACATCTCATCTGGTTGGATGTTCTTGTCGCCAGATGCAAAGTAAGCACGATGTACTGGTGTCATCACCACGATTTGCTTGGTAGGATACATCTGCTTCAGTTTCGACATGGCGATGTTGATACGACCTTTCAGGGTGTTCTTATCCATCGCAAAATGACGAAGGCGACGCTGAACCATTTCGCTTGGCTTGTGAAGGGCTACTTTTACGCTGTCGAAAGTCTCCGCATACCATTCACCGATAGGCACACCATTGTTATAATCGTTGGTACCCATAAAGATGAGAATGGCATCAAAATCATCGCCATGCTCTTTCTGGAGTAGATCAGCCTGTCGGGGAATATCGTTCCACTGTCTGCCGCTCACGCCATAAACGTATGGGGTGATGCCGAGCCAATCCTGCAGGAATCCCCAGTATTTCACCTTCGATGCCTTGATTCTTGGATCGGTGATGGAGTCACCGAAATAAGCCACCTTCTTTCCCTTCCAAGGATGCTGAAGGTTCTTGAAAGCCTTTTCTTTTTCGGCGATTTCTTTCTTGCTCATCGCCTTTTGGGCGAAGGCGGGCATGGTTGGCATCGCCAAAGTCAAGGCGAGTGCCAGGGTAATCATTGTCTGTTTCTTCATTGCTAGTTTGTTTTTAAATCTTTTTCTGAGTGCAAAGTTACGGCTATTTTCTTGAATAAAGCTATATTTTTTGTTCAAAAATAGATATAATTCTGCTTTTTTTCGTAATTTTGCAGCCGCAAATATTAATAGGTATTATAGAGGATGACTGTAAGTTTAAACAATTTGGGAGATTTAACCCGCAAGCGAGTGGCTGTTGCGGCTTATTATTTTGTGCCGGGAGTGGTGTTTGCCAGTTGGGCAAGCCGTATTCCGGATGTAAAACAGATGTTGCATCTGAGCAACGGCCAGTTGGGAACGGTGCTTTTTGCCATTCCCATCGGCCAGCTTCTGATGATGGCTTTTTCGGGTGTCTTGGTGAGTAAGTTTGGCAGCAGGAAGATGATTCTGCTTGCTGAGGTGCTCTATGCTTTCGTGTTGTTCTGTATGGGAAGCAGCAGTACGGTGTTCCAGTTGATTCTTTCTCTGGTGGCTTTCGGAATGATGGCGAATCTGATGAACATCGCCACCAATACCCAGGCTTGTCTGGTGGAGAAGATGTATGGGCGCAACATCATGTCTTCATTTCATGGCTTGTGGAGTTTGGGCGGATTCTCGGGCGGTATCATCGGAGCCGTCTTTGCCAACACTCTGCTTCCGATAGAGGTTCACTTTGGAGCTGTCTTGGTGATGAGCCTTCTTATCATCGCCATCGGATTCAGATATCTGGTAGATGATGCTACGGCAAAGGCTGAAGAGGAGGATGTTCCGAAGTTCTCTTTCAAGACCATTGACCCGATTCTTTTTCTCCTGGGATTGATGGGATTTGCCGGCATGTTCTGTGAAGGAACTGTTTATGATTGGAGTAGTGTATATTTCTCATCAGTGGTGAAACCCGATGATGCTTTTATCCGTGCAGGTTATGTGGCTGGTATGGGAGCGATGACTCTGGGCAGATTCATGGCTGATGGTTTTGTTACGAAATATGGACCTGCCAGGGTGTTGAAGATTTGTGGTGGTTTGATATTGAGCGGTTTGTGGCTGGCTGCCGCCTTGCCTTATCTGATTCCTGCCACTTTGGGCTTCCTGCTGGTAGGTTTCGGCATCTCTTCATCGGTGCCTATCTGTTACAGCATCGCCGGAAAGCTGGGAACCATCAAGCGAGCATCGCCATCACCATCGTTTCGAGCATCAGCTTCTTCGGTTTCCTGGTAGGACCACCGGTTATCGGATGGCTTGCTGAGGCCACCGGTCTCCGCATTGCCATCAGCATTGCCGCCTGTCTGGGCTTGATGATTGCTTTTGTTGCCGCAAAGGTGGAAAAGAGAATATCTTGACTGCTGGTGAATATGATTCATAGTGATGTTATTCACCACGATATTTCTTTTTATCCTTAATGGTAATTGTTTCTGCCCTTAATGATAATTGTTTCCATTCTTAATGGATTTCTATGTTCAATACTGCTGAACGTAAGTTCAACACTGCTGAACATAAGTTCAACACTGCTAAACATAGGTTCAACACTGCTGAACATAGATTTCTATTAGGGACAGAAACATTTTTCTTATGGCTTACCAAGAACTTTCCTGCTTCTCCTGCAGGGCAGACGCATTAAATCTTTTACTCGTCAATATCTATGGTGTATCACTATAACTTATTGAATATTAACATTATATATTTGCATATATGAAATATTTTTCGTATCTT
>NZ_QSIG01000035.1:0-34220 GCF_003468525.1 Prevotella sp. AM34-19LB
ATATAGAGACTTACTTCCCGACCGATGGAAAAAGCAGTAGCAGCATTTGTTTAATCAGCTGTTACTGCTTTTTTTTGATTATGCAAGGTATAAACGCGGAGCCGCTTACAAAAGATGGGGGTGAAGAGTGGTGAAGAGTGGTGAAGAGTAGCCAGCCACTCTTCACGCATCTAAACAACTGTATATTAGCTGTTTACGATGCATTTGTGAAGAATGAAGAGTGTTTTAGAAAGTAGCTTTCTATCCACCCGCAGCCTGAAACTTCTATCCAGCCTTCTCAACTCCGGGTGCAAAGATACACAATAGGAAAGGCGTTTCCAAATTTTCCCGCCTTTCCCACGCCCATTCCGCTCCATTTGGGAAAAATCCCAAGGGTCTATGGGAAAAGGCGTGGGAAAATCGGGCAGATTTCTTCAGTTTTATGGGAAAACATTTGGTAATCATGATAGAAAAACGTAAATTTGCAGATTGATTACGGAACTTCGTTTCGCAAACTATTCACGATAAAACTAGAAATATGCTACAGACTCAGCAAGATAAACAAGTCCCCGCATTCAGCTACGAGGTTTTCGATCGCCAACTCGACCATTTTACAATGATGCTCAAGGTGTTGATGGACGGATGGGAAGATTACAGCTCGCAGGAGATGACCTTCGACATCCACTCCCTGTGTACCAAGGCAGCCCGACTCTGCTATCTGGCAGATCAGGACCTCGCCTTGCAACATAGCGATATTTCCCATCAGCGCAAGGAGCAGAACGAGATGTATTATACCTCCTTCGAACTCATTATCACCACACAGTTTACCAAATTCATGGAAAAAGTCCTTGCCCTGGTCAAAGCCGGCAAGAAAGTAGAAGGACATTCTTCCCCGATGTTCTCCTCAGAAATCAGTACGCTCCTGCCTAAGCTGCACGACCTGCTGCTGATGGATGGCATGAGTCAGGAGTCGATACAGATACTAGTGGACGATATCCAGAATACGGAGAAAATCATTCAGAAATATCATAAAATCACGAAGTTCCCGGGGGTGAGATACGAGGAACGTCTGTGGTATCTCATCCGCCTCTATTGCCTCGCCAGCTATCTGGTGCTGCATTTCCGCAGAGTCTGCCACGTTACTGATTCAGAAATGACACCCGAGGAAGCAGCCCGATTAACGGAATGGGCGATACAGAAATACATCTCAGAAAAGGACAGCAGCGAAAAGCTGGAACTGTATTTCTCCAATCTGCAGTACGACAACGATGGCAAATCGCTCAGCGTGGACCAATGGCTTCAGGCGAGAAGGGAGTTGAAGCATCTGGTGTCCCAGAATCTGCTCCTGCTGTTTCTCAATAGCGCAGATGACGTGAGCCAGTTGGGTGCTTCGCTGATAAAAGTGAGTTTCACAAACGAGGAATTCCTGAAGCTCGTGGATGCAGTGGCTAAATACCAGATCATCACGCAGCGTATCCGAGCCATCGATTTTCCGGAGGAGTTCGAGCAGTCGCTTCATAATGAGGTATTCTATCTTACGGTGAAGGGGCGTTCGGTGGATCTGGAGGAGTTGAAGAAATCCATCTCCAAGATGGTGAATCTGATAACCCGGAAGAACCAGTGGTTCTGCGTATGGAGCGTACTGAAGCATCTCAACCTGATCAGGCATGAGAGCACCTTCGCCACCTTTGCCCATCAGATGATGAGTGCTGAGTGGTTTGGCAACATCGATCCCCGTCTCCGCTTTACGGCAGATAATCTGAGCGATTACTCCCGATACTTCAACGAGTACGATTATACCGAATGGAACGAGGAGATGTTTCTGGAGAAGAAGGAGCTGTATGGGATGACGAAGTGGTCGCCTAAGCTCTATCAGAATTTCTCTTCGCTCTGTGCCAGGATGATGCAGGCCATCTGGGGCTACAGCTTCTTCAGCTGATTTCTACCGGAAAGAAGAAAGTATCTATATTAAATAAGGTATCTATATTAAAATAAGGAGGAAAGAATCTATATTAAATAAGGATAGGGGGCGAAAAAGCAAATTTTATATGTTTTTTCGCCCCTTTAACGATTATTAACTTTTTTTTTCAGACAACTTACTAAAAAATATCGTAAATTTGCAACCGGTTATTAAATATAATAAGCCTAAGCAATAAGAATCATTAATTGAATCAATATATATACACTTAGTCAGACAATTATATAATTAAGAATCTGATTATCTTATAATACTACATAATATAACAATTAAAACCAAACAATTATGAGCAAAAAAAGTCAGTTTGGCATGACCCTATTACTATCTACGATCTTAGTAGGTGGCGCCAATGCGAGTACTGTTTCTACCTCAAACACATTGGGTGCAGCAATGATTGCACAGCAAGGTGATGTTTGTAAGGGTGTGGTAAAGGATGCTACCGGTGAACCTATTATCGGTGCTACTGTATCAGTGAAAGGTACCAAGAATGCTACCGTTACCAATTTGGACGGCAATTTTACCCTTTCTGGTGTAAACAAGGGTACTACAATCGTTTTCTCTTATATTGGTTTCGTGAACAGTGAAATCAAGTGGGACGGAAAGAGCCTCGACGTTACTCTTGCTGAGGATACTCAGGGCCTGGAAGAAGTTGTTGTTGTAGGTTACGGTACACAGAAGAAAGAGAACCTGACCGGTTCGGTATCGGCAGTCAATGGCGACGACATAGCTAAACGTCCGGTAGCCAATGCTCAGGTTATGTTGCAGGGACAGGTTCCTGGTCTTCGTGTTAATCAGGGCTACGGCCAGCCTGGTTCGGAGAGTGTTTCGTTCCGTATTCGTGGTCAAGGTACTTTCTCTTCTGCAGGTTCTGATCCGCTTATCCTTATCAACGGTGTTCCTGGCGATATGTCGTCGCTCGACCCAAGCGTAATTGAATCAATCTCTGTGCTTAAGGATGCTGCTTCGGCTGCAATCTATGGTGCCCGTGCTGCCAATGGTGTGATTTTGATTACCACCAAGGAAGGTACACAGGGCAAGACTCACATCTCTTATCATGGCAACGTAGGCCTACACTCAGCTACACGTTTGTACGACCGTGTTACAAACTCGGTAGAATATATGGAGTTGGCAAACTTGGCCCGCAAGAATTCAGAATTAGGCATATTGTATGATTCTGACGTAATTGAGGCTTACCGCAAAAATGCTGGTAGCGACAAGTATCCAAGTTTCGACTGGCAGGACTACATGTTCCGTACGGCTGTGGTTCAGACTCACAACCTCAATATGACAGGCGGTACAGAAAAAGCCACCTACAATGTGGCACTTAACTTTGTAGACCAGCCGGGTACAATGCGTGGTTTCGACTACAAGAAGTACAATGCTACTGTCGATTTGACTGCTCACCTCACCGACTTTATCAAGTTTGGTACATATACCAGCATGATGTATGGCGAGATTGACCAGCCACGTCAGGGACAGTCTGACGCTTTCCTTTCTACACTGTCGCAGGCACCTACCTATATGCCGTGGCTTCCAGATGATGGATCTGGTGTGAAAAAGTGGACCAGCAGCGCATATCCGAATGAGGCACACAACAAGAATATGGTGGCTATCATCGGTGACAATGCCATGAAGCGCTGGCGCAACTTCGACATCAACGCTCAGATGTGGCTTGAAGTGAAGCTGCTGAAGGGCTTGACATGGTACACTAAGGGTGCTGTCAGACTCAACTCAAGCAAGTCCAAGGACTGGAGGGGAAGCTCAACACCAATATACAACTATCACACTGGAGAGCAGTCGGGTACCCTTGATAAGGGTGGATCAGGTCTGACAGTATCAGACAGCCGTGTGTTCTACACCAATTTATATACATATCTGCGTTACGACCTCTCGCTGAAGAACAAGGCTCATAACATCAGTGCTATGATTGGTTACAACCAGGAGAACGAGAAGACCGAGACATTGAATGCTTACCGTAAGGAGTATGCGTTCGATCTTCCAACTATCAATGCTGGTAGCACTGCGAATTGGTCGAACGGCGGAGACGAGGCGGAATGGGCTATCCAGTCGCTCTTCGGTCGTCTGAACTACAACTTCAAGGAACGTTATCTCTTTGAGGCAAATATGCGTTATGATGGTACATCACGTATTTCTAAGGAAAACCGTTGGGGTGTATTCCCATCGTTCTCAGGAGCATGGCGTGTGACAGAGGAACCGTTCATTCAGAAGCTCAACTGCTCATGGCTTGATAACTTCAAGGTGCGTGCAAGCTGGGGTCAGCTCGGTAATCAAAACATCGGACTCTATCCGTATCAGGCTATGATCTCGCATGTCTACGACTATCCTTTCTCTAAGACAACTGACGGTGTTGTGTCTGGCTATCAGCAGACTGCCTATGCCAACAGAGACATCAAGTGGGAGACAACCACCATTACCGACTTCGGATTTGACCTTAAGGTGCTTCACGGTCTTAGCGTTACATTCGACTGGTATAACAAGGTGACTAAGGACATTCTCCGTTCATCGCAGGTGTCAGGCCTCCTTGGATTGTCTGCACCTACTGTAAACAACGGAACTGTAAAGAACACTGGTATCGAGTTGGCTATCAACTATAGCGATATGGTTAAGAAGGGTGCCCTCGCAGGCATGCAGTATACTGCTGGTGTGTATTTCGACCGTTCGCGCAACAAGCTCACCAAGTTTGGTGCCGAGGAAATCAGTGGCTACTACATTCGTCGTGAGGGACTTCCTTACAACGAGTTTTACATGCTGGAGTGTATCGGAGTATTTGCCGATCAGAACGAGGTAAACAACTCACCCAAGCAGTATAATGACGATACTAAGCCTGGCGACCTTAAGTATAAGGATATTTCAGGACCCGACGGCAAGATTGACGGCAAGATTGACGACTACGACCGTCGTACATTCTCAGGACGCTTCCCTGGTTTTGAGTATGGTATCAACGCAAGTGCAAGCTGGAAGGGATTCGACCTTTCGCTCATTGGACAGGGCGTAGCTGACAAGAAGTTCTATACCAACGAGTGGGGTGTATATCCATTCCGTCAGGGTTCAGCACCCAACCGCGATTATATTAAAGGAATGTGGACTGAGGAGAATCCGTATGGAGCAACACATCCGAAACTCTATTGGGACAATATGGGTGGCTCAAAGAATACAAGAGCAAACTCATACTTCCTCAAGGATGCGTCTTACTTCCGCCTGAAGAACATCACTTTCGGCTATACGCTGCCAAAGGTATGGACCAGCAAGTTGGCACTGTCGAGAGTACGCGTATACTTCTCGGGTGACAACCTCCTTACCATTACCTCGTACAAGGGTCTTGACCCGGAGCGTGCTTCTGACGGACGCGATGCTGTGTATCCGCAGAACAAAATCTATTCGTTCGGTATCAATGTAGAATTCTAAAAAAAACACTAATTATGAAATATATAAAAAACATATTCGCTGTGGGTGTGCTGGCGTTGGGATTGTCGTCATGTTCTGACTATCTTGATAAGCAGCCACCGTCTTCACCATCACAGAGCGTGTTCTGGAAGAGCAAGAGCGATTTTGAGTCGGCTATAGCGGGAGCATATTCTGTCGTGTACAACTGGCCGGGAGCATTGTCTGAGATTATTCCTTGTTTCGATGGATTGACCGATAATGCCATTGGACGTCACAATGAAACAACATACGGTTCGGTGCTCACTTTAGCAAAGGGTGATATGACGCCAAGTTCTGGTGGTTACGTATCACAGGTGTTTGACGTATGTTACAAAGGCATAACAAGAGTACATCTTGTTATGGAGAACCTTGCTAATTACAAGGGTGGAGACATAAGTGACGTAGATCGCAAGCATATGCTTGGCGAATGTCACGCCTTGAGGGGATACTATTACTCATGGTTGTATCAGTGCTACCGTGAAGTGCCGCTCGTAACCTCTACACTTACCACCGACAATATGTATCAGCCGAAGGCTTCGCGCGCAGACATCAAGAATCAGATTTTAAGCGATTACGATCAGGCTATTGCAAGTCTTTGGAACACTGCCTATAATACAGGTGAGGGCAAAGGACATTTCACCGCTGATGCAGTGCGTGCTCTCAAGGCAAGAGTGCTGCTGTTTGATGCATATAATGAAGATGGCACTGCCGACAAGACCAAGATGCAGGAAGTGTTGAACACATTAGCTGAAATCAGCAACTATACTCCTGAGAACAGTTTGATGCCGCGCACACGCGACAACTTCATCACTGCCAATCAGGGTTCGTCGCCCGAGATTATGTTCTCGGTACGTTATCAGCAGCCTAACCTTACCAATAGCTTTGACCTTTACTTCGGTGCATGGGCATGTCTTGATCCTACTACCGACCTTGTCAATGCTTTCGAATGTACTGATGGCAAGAAGTGGGGTGAATCGTCTCTTACAGTTCGTCCTGATGAGAGCGTGCTCTATTCGTCATCTTCAACAGAAGCCCAGAAAAGAGCAGAGCGTGCCAAGATGTTCCAGAACCGTGACGAGCGTCTCATTGATGCGGTGGTTAACACACGTTACACAAGTTTTGAGCGCGACGGAATTGAAGGTGCTGACAATGTTGAGGTGACTGAAACAAATAATGCTTCATTCACTGGTTTTGGTGTAAAGAAGATTCTGCAGCCAACAAAGTCATTGCCTGACTATAACACAGTGTCGGATGCTGACGTGGTAATTATGCGATATGCTCACGTGCTGCTTATGATAGCTGAGGCTGAGAATGAGGTTAACGGACCTACCGAAAAGGCTCTTAAGGCAATAAACGCTGTACGTACTCGTTCGCATCAGCCTGCTATTGACGGAGAAAACCTTACACAGGCTGAGTTGCGTGAACGCATACGCAATGAATGGCGTGTGGAGACTTGCTTTGAAGGCTTGCGCTATTTCCAGTTGAAGAGATGGAAACTGCTTCAGCAGACTGTTGATGGAGCAGTAGATCCTGCTTATCCTGCTTACACGAAAGTGGTAACTTCTGCTTTCGAGTACTTCCCGTTGCCTCAGGACGAAATCGACAAGGCTCACGGTGTGCTTGTACAGGATCCTAACTATCAGTAATGAATTGCTGGTTATAGATAATAAGATGATTGGACGTTTATCGTGTTGTTATGAACAACTGCGGTAAGCATATATAAGAAAGGTGTGCCGAAATGGATTTGTATTTATAAATTAATTTTGGCACACTTCTTCTTTGTTTATTACAACTTATGTGTATCTTTGCATAACGTGACTCTTTCAAGAAACCTAAACATATTATTTATATGAATTTTCAAAGACTACTATTTGTTGCATCGCTGTTTATAGGCTCAGTGTGTACGTCGGCTGCTTATGGCAGCAGCAATCCTCATTTGTCGGCAGATGACTGTAATGTATCCGGATTTACCAGATACAAGATGTCGGCTCCAAAGACTGATTATGAAGTGAAGCAGCAGAGCGACTCGGCTATGCAGTGGATGCATGATGCCAAGATAGGCATGTTCATTCATTGGGGACTATATGCAGGTCCGGCGCGTGGCGAATGGAACATGAATAACAAAGGCATAATGCCGGAGGAATACCGCAAACTGGCTTATGCCGAGAGTGGCGACCAATATTTTGATGCCAGTCTCTACAATCCTAAGCTGTGGATGGACGTGGCACGTTCGATGGGAGCGCGTTATACCGTGCTCACTACGATGCACCATGATGGATATGCCTTGTTTGACAGTCACTATATGAATGCTTTCTCTTCACGCCAGACACTTAACCGCGACCTCGTGCGCGAGTATGTTGACGCATGTCGCAACAGCGGTATGCGTGTAGGATTGTACAAGACGCTTATCAACTGGCGCTATCCGGGTTATTACGACGTGACAGGAACCGATTGCAAACCCAACAAGTTCGGTTACACAACAGCTGCGTGGCATAAGGAGAACGCACGACTCATGAAGGAGGAACTGTATAGCGACACGCGTACACTTATGACCGAATATGGCAAGATTGACATGATGTTTTGGGATGGCGGATGGCTGGCAGAGCAAGGTGGCGACCGTGATGCTGCCTATTTCTGGGAATCGTACAAATATGTTGAACCTGATAATCAGTGGCAGGTAAATCCTTACTTCCTTGATCGTGATGAAGCAAATGGTAAATGGCTTGGATTGATTGGAATGGTTCGTAAGCATCAGCCTGACATTCTGATGAATCCACGTACGGGATGGATAGGCGACTATACTTGTGACGAGGGTCCGAAACCTGTTACGGGCAAGATACGCGAGCGTATTCAAGAGAAGTGCCTCACAATAGCCGGACCGTGGGGATATTCCCCTGCAATGGACGACGAAAGTAAGATGATTAGTGTAGGTCAGTTGAAGCGTTATTTGGCTGATTGCATTGTTCGCGGAATGAATTTTCTTATCAATGTAGGTCCCGACCGTCATGGATGTATTCCCGAGGCAACCTCACGCCATTTGGCTAAGTTCGGCAGTTGGGTAGATGGTATTGCTGAGGCTGTATATGCAACTTCTGCCGGTCCGTGGCAACCCGTCGACGGAAAGTATGGATTCTGCTATAAAGACAACCGTATTTATATTTATCTACTCGGAGAATACACTTCAGACCAACTTGCATTGCCTGCTATGGACAAAGGTTATCGTGTACGTAAAGCCTATGCTTTGAACGGTGGTTATAAGGTGTCTGTAAAGCAGAAGGGACAGATGGTGACGCTCGGTGGACTGAATCCTAAGAAAGATGATGTAGAGGTTATTGTGCTTGAACTCAATAAGAATATATGATAAGTAGATTTGTAGTTGTACTGGGCGCTCTGTTTGCTACTTATGCATCATTGAGTGCGCAGAGTAGTGGGGCGCATCGTGTATGGTCGGACAAGCCTGCCTTTACGCAGGTTATTGAGAACGAGAATGAGCATGGACTAACATCGTGCTTGTACGATGGCGTGTACGAGGGTGACGCCGTTCTGTTGCAACCTATGGCTAAGTGCTTGCCAAGTAAAACAAGATATTGGGAACAAGGTGAGGAGACTAACTATCTTAACCCTTTAACTAATGTCTTGACGCGTGGCAAGTATCCCAATCCTGTGCGGTTGTGGGAACAGGAATCCTATTTTATAGGCAACGGACGTTTGGCTGCATCTGTGCTTAACGGTAGCGGACGTGACAGATATGTGCTTAATGAAGTGTCGTATTGGTCGGGCGGACAGAACAAGGGAACCATAAACAGCAAAGGCGACAAGAGCTTCGGTGGAGAGAATGGTCCGGAGATTGGCACTGATGGATTCGGAGGTTCGCAACCAGTAGGCGATTTGATTGTCGATTTCGGCTGTCCGGTAGCAAGGAATAGTTTCTGTAGAGCCATCTGTCTCGATGAAGGAACTATTAAGTCAACAGCTGTACGTAAGGGAATAGCTGTGGCGAGCACGTCGTTCTGTAGTTATCCAGATCAGGTAATGGTGGTGCACTATACTGCCGACAAAGATAAGGGGCTGGATGGCAAGATTCTTTTTGCTACACATAGGAGCGATGATAGTACAAGTGCGGTTGGCAACAGGCTGACGCTGACAAGTCGTCTTGGCAATGGAATGACAGGCATGGCTGTTGTTGAAGTGCGCAATAGCGGAGGAAGTCTGATTGTTGAAGATGGTTGTCTTAAACTGGAAGGTGCCGATTCGTGTACATTACTTATTGCTGTGGAAACCAATTATGTAATGGATTTCAAGCGGAATTTCCGTGGTGAAGATGCTGTACAACGTGCTAACAGGCGCCTTGAAGCCATAAAGAATACTGACTATTCCGCTCTTTCTGCCCGTCATATTGCCGACTATAAGGCTTTGTACGACAGACTGTGTCTGACTTTGGATTGTTCTGACGCTTCGCTTGCAGCTCTGCCAACGGCTGAGCGTCTGACGGCATATAAGAATAGTCGTATGGATGTTGGATTGGAAAACCTAATGTTCAATTTCGGACGTTATCTTATGATTGCATCGTCGCGCCCCGGTAGTCTGCCTGCTGGATTGCAAGGAATATGGAACGCGCGCATAACTGCTCCATGGGGTAGCGACTATCACAGCAACATCAATCTGCAGATGGTCTATTGGTTGCCTGAGGTTGCCAATCTGAGCGAGTGTCATAATTCGCTGCTTGATTATCTGTATGCTATGCGTGAACCGTTCCGTATGTCTACCAATGAGTATCTTGAAACGATAGGAAGTCACGACCGTACGAGCGATGGATGGATAGTCTATACGTCGCACAATCCGTTCGGCGGTGGTGGATGGCAGGTCAATCTACCTGGTTCTGCATGGTATGCGCTGCATTTCTGGGAGCACTTTGCCTTTACACGCGACATTAACTATCTTAAGCGTATCGGTTATCCGGTGTTGAAGGAGATTAGTCAATATTGGGAACGTCACTTGAAGACCCTCGGTGAAGGTGGACAAGGCTTTGAGAGCGAATATAAGGCGGTGGATGTTGCCAAGTATCCCGAACTTGCCAATATAAAGAAAGGTACGCTTGTGGTGCCTAACGGATGGTCGCCTGAGATAGGACCGCGTGGTGAAGACGGTGTGTCGCACGATCAGGAGATTGTCTCAGCTCTCTTTGCTAATACTATACAGGCGGCACGTACGCTTGGCGTTGATAAGGCTTTTACCGAACGTCTCAGCAGTGAGTTGGCGCGTATGCATCAGCTGGAATTGGCAAGATGGGCAATCTTATGGAGTGGATGATTGACCGTGATCCCGTTACCGACCATCGTCATACTTCACACCTGTTTGCAGTGTATCCAGGAAACCAAATAAATATGGAGGAAACTGCGATGCTGGCTCGTGCTGCGCGTCGTTCTTTGGAGTTGCGTAAGACTTCAGGCAACAGTCTGCGTGCATTCGCATGGGCGTGGCGCTCGTGTCTGTGGGCAAGACTTAGGGATGGAGAGCGTGCTCACGATATGATTGAGGGATTGCTCTGCAACAATACGCTCGACAATCTGCTGACTACGCAGAACCTGCCATTGCAAATGGATGCTAATTACGGAGTGGCTGCTGCAATGCTTGAAACTCTCGTACAGTCGCAGTCTGGTGTGATTGAACTTCTGCCAACATCTACAGTAAAATGGCCGTCAGGTTCGGTGAAAGGCGTAAAAGCACGAGGCAATATAGAAGTCGATTTGGATTGGAAAGACGGAATGGTGACACGATGGCGACTATCTACTGCTGAACGCAAACCATGCAAGGTGAAAGTAAAGGTAAACGGAGAGTATTTTGATGTTATGCCTGAAAGAAAATTGAACTCACTCAGTAGAAAATAAAAAAACTCTCGGCAGGGAATCTGGTTTGTCTGGAATATTGAGTTATTTCAATTGGGATGCCTGATTTATGCTTATAAGTTCTTTGTCAGTACCACATAAGTAACACTCCAGTTCCAATTAAGTGAAACTCCAGTACAGAATAACTATTTATAACGATTATGAGTTTTAGAATAGGCTTATAGTAAGATTAGATTTATAAGATTAAGTTTTTAAATTTGGTTCATTTATTGACTTACATTGTTCAAATAATGAAAACTGAGCGTATGCCCTTTTGCTGTGAAGCAAGAGGGCATATCTTTTTTATAAATAGTGGGCAAGCGATACTTTAGCCAAATCGGAAAAAAAAACACCGATTTGGCTAAGATATAAGGAATATTTTAGCCAAATCGAGTTAAAAAACACCGATTTGGCTAAAGTATCGTTTACTTTTTCAAATAATTATCGTATTTTTGCACCGTAACAAATTATCTTATTCAAGCGATATGGAGCAAATTATAGGACGAAAAACGGAAATCAGACAGCTTACCGAGTATTACCATTCAGGAAAAGCTGAGTTTGTGGCAGTGTATGGAAGAAGGCGCATCGGCAAGACTTATCTGGTGCATAATCTATTCAAGGATGAGTTTGCCTTCGAGATGTCTGGGTCTATTGATGCACCAGCCGAGGCTCAACTGTCTAATTTTGGCTATGCTTTGCGTGAATTTGGCGACCCAAAGCTGCCTTTGCCTTCTAATTGGACAGAGGCATTTGAGAGTTTGAAGCAAATGCTGAAGTCGAAGTTGGGAGGTAAGCGCATACTGCTTTTTATAGACGAGTTGCCTTGTCTTGATACTCCCAAGTCTAATTTCCAACAGGCTTTTGAGCATTTTTGGAATAGTTGGGCGGCTAATCAGAATGAGATTATGCTTGTGGTTTGTGGCAGTGCCACATCGTGGATGATTTCTAATCTCATAGATAGCCATGGCGGACTTCATAATCGCATTACGCATGAGATGTACTTGGCTCCATTCACACTAGGCGAGACGGAGGAGTATCTCCAGGCGAATGGATTCTTGTGGCCACGTCTTTCCATCTTGCAGATTTATAGCATGATGGGTGGAGTGCCTTACTATCTGAGTTTGCTGGACAAGACGCAAGGTGTAGAGGCTAATGTTGATAGATTGTTCTTTGCTGAACGTGGTGAACTGAAACGAGAGTATGATAGGTTGTATTCTTCTTTGTTCCGAAACTCGGAAATCTATATGAGAGTAATAGAGACGCTGGCAAAATGTAAGCAAGGGATGACTCGCAAGGAAATTTCTACGCATCTGAATTTGAAGTCGGGTGGAACATTGACCAAGGTGCTTCGGGAATTGATCAACTGTGACTTTGTAAGAGGTTATAATACGCGTGAGAAGAAAATCAAGCAAAAAGACCAGATTTACCAGCTCACGGACTTATACACCTTATTTTATATGTCCTTCTGTCATCCTGGTACCACGGATGTAGCTTACTGGACGCATCAGATGGGCAAGCCTCGCCAAAACACATGGTATGGCTTGGCTTTTGAACGCATCTGCATGTTGCATATTCCGCAGATAAAGAAGACTTTAGGCATTGAGCAAATCTATACGGAGTATTATTCTTGGCGAAGCAAGTGCTCTACACCTGCGGCGCAGATAGACTTGCTGATAGAGCGAGCTGACCATCTGATTAATCTCTGTGAAATCAAGTATTCGCAGTCTCCTTATAGCATAACGAAGGAAGAAGAGCTTCATATACGAACTCATATGGCTGATTTCGTAGAAGAGACGGGAGTACGTCATGGCATCTTGCCTACTTTGATAACTACGTTTGGTATTCGTCCTACAGCTCATTCCGCAATAGCACAGGTACAACTCACCATGGATGACTTGTTTACATAAAAATGATAGTTAAAGAATAACATTCTGGGTGACTCTCGGAATTGAAAGCCGCCAGTAGCTTGGTGACGTATTCCACATCATACTGCGGAAAGGGCAATACTAGCATGCTCAGGCATTAAAATCATAAAAAACTTGCATTTTATTTTGTAATGTGCTAAAATAAATGTAATTTTGCACCTTGAATGGGGTTTTACCTTATTATATTTAAGAAAAGAAACAAAATAATTAGATAAAGACAATGGAATACAACTTCAGAGAAATCGAGAAGAAATGGCACCAGAAATGGGTCGAGAACAAGACCTACAAGGTGACAGAAGATGAAAACAAGAAGAAATTCTATGTGCTCAACATGTTCCCTTATCCATCAGGAGCGGGTTTGCACGTAGGTCACCCACTTGGTTATATCGCTAGCGATATCTATGCACGCTACAAGCGCTTGAACGGATTCAACGTACTGGACCCTATGGGTTACGATGCTTACGGTCTGCCTGCTGAGCAGTATGCTATACAGACCGGTCAGCACCCAGAGGTTACTACCGTAGCCAATATCAACCGCTATCGCGAGCAGCTCGACAAGATTGGCTTCTGCTTCGATTGGGATCGTGAGGTTCGTACCTGCGACCCTAAGTATTACCATTGGACTCAGTGGGCTTTCCAGAAGATGTTCAACTCATTCTTCTGCAACGGCTGCCAGAAGGCTCAGCCTATCGAAAAGCTCATCAAGCGCTTCGAGGAAAAGGGTTCTGCTGACCTGAACGTGGCTCAGAACGAGCAGATTGACTTCACTGCCGAGGAGTGGAACAGCTTCGACGACGTGAAGAAGCAGCAGATTCTGATGAACTACCGCATTGCTTACCTCGGTGAGACGATGGTAAACTGGTGCCCAGGCTTGGGTACTGTGCTTGCCAACGACGAGGTGGTAAACGGCGTAAGTGAGCGTGGCGGTTATCCGGTCATCCAGAAGAAGATGCAGCAGTGGTGCCTGAGAACATCTGCTTACTCTCAGCGATTGCTCGACGGTTTGGAGACTATCCAGTGGAGCGACAGTATCAAGGAAACCCAGAAAAACTGGATTGGCCGTTCTGAGGGTACAGAGGTAGTATTCTCTGTAAAGGACAGCGACGTGAAGTTCACCATCTTCACCACCCGTGCCGATACCATGTTTGGTGTTACCTTCATGGTTCTGGCTCCAGAGAGCGAGTATGTTCAGCAGGTAACTACTGCCGAGCAGAAGGAAGAGGTGGAGAAATATCTCGACTACGTGAAGAAGCGCACCGAGTTGGACCGTATGGCTAACCACAGCGTAACCGGTGTATTCTCAGGAAGCTACGCCATCAATCCATTCACCGGCGAGGCAATCCCAGTATGGATTTCAGAATATGTATTGGCTGGATATGGTACAGGTGCCATCATGGCTGTGCCAGCTCACGATAGCCGTGACTACGCCTTTGCCAAGCACTTCAACCTGCCTATCATTCCTCTTATCGAGGGTGCTGATGTTTCAGAGGAGAGCTTCGATGCCAAGGAAGGTATCGTAACCAACTCACCTGTAGCAGGTAAGGGAAGCATGGACGGTTTCTCTCTGAACGGACTCACCGTGAAGGAGGCTATCGCAGCTACCAAGAAGTTTGTTACCGAGAAGGGCATCGGTAGAGTTAAGGTAAACTATCGTCTCCGCGACGCCATCTTCTCACGTCAGCGCTACTGGGGTGAGCCATTCCCTGTATATTACAAGGACGGAATGCCACAGATGGTTCCAGAGGAGTGCCTGCCACTCCAATTGCCTGAGATTGAGACCTACAAGCCAACAGAGACTGGCGAGCCTCCATTGGGCAGAGCCAAGAAGTGGGCGTGGGATGCTGAGAAGAAAGAGGTGGTTGACAAGAGTCTCGTAGATAACAAGACCGTATTCCCACTGGAGCTTAACACCATGCCAGGTTTCGCAGGTTCTTCTGCTTACTACCTGCGCTACATGGATCCTCACAACGATGAGGCTCTCGTAGGCAAGAAGGCTGATGAGTACTGGCAGAACGTGGATCTCTACGTAGGTGGTTGCGAGCATGCTACCGGTCACCTGATCTACTCCCGTTTCTGGAACAAGTTCCTCTTCGACATGGGCGTAAGCTGCAAGGAAGAGCCATTCCAGAAGCTGGTGAACCAGGGTATGATCCAGGGTCGCTCTAACTTCGTTTACCGCATCAACAGCGATGACCATGACAAGGCTCCTGTATTCGTAAGCTTGAACCTGAAGAAGGATTACGACGTAACTCCTATCCACGTAGATGTAAACATCGTAAGCAACGATGTATTGGATATCGAGGCTTTCAAGGCTTGGCGCCCTGAGTATCAGAACGCTGAGTTCATCCTGGAAGATGGCAAGTACATCTGTGGATGGGCTATCGAGAAGATGAGTAAGAGTATGTTCAACGTGGTGAATCCAGATATGATTGTCGAGAAATATGGTGCTGATACCCTGCGTCTCTACGAAATGTTCCTGGGTCCTGTAGAGGCAAGCAAGCCTTGGGATACCAACGGTATCGACGGTTGCCACCGCTTCCTGAAGAAGTTCTGGGGTCTGTTCTACGAGAACCGCACCGACAACTTCCTTCCAACAGCCGACGAGGCAGCGAAGCCAGAGAGCCTGAAGAGCGTTCACAAGCTCATCAAGAAGGTAAGCGAGGACATCGAGAAGTTCTCTTACAACACTTCTATCTCAGCCTTCATGATTGCCGTGAACGAGCTCGGTCAGCAGAAGTGCCGCAACAAGAAACTGCTCACAGATCTCGTCATCCTCATTGCTCCATTCGCTCCACACATCGCAGAAGAGTTGTGGGAGGCACTTGGCGAGCAGGGCAGCGTATGCGATGCAGCATGGCCAAAGTATGATGAGCAGTATCTGAAGGAGAACGATATGCAGCTCACTATTTCCTTCAATGGTAAAGCTCGTTTCCAGATGACTTTCCCTGTGGATACTCCTAACGAGGAAATCCAGAAGCAGGTATTGGCAGACGAGAAGAGCCAGAAGTACTTGGAGGGATTCAACGTATTGAAGGTGATCATCGTACCAAAGAAGATCGTCAACGTGGTGTTGAAAAAGTAATTTATTGATAATATACAGAAGGTCGTCTCATCTAAAAATGGGCGGCCTTCTGTGCTTTAAAATACGAGGAAAAGATTATGCAAATAGCAATCAGTCAAAAAGTGAAGGATGAAATCAAGGACTATTTCTACATTACACTGGGTCTGTTGATTTACACATTTGGATGGACTATCTTCCTGCTTCCATACCAGATAGTAACGGGTGGCGTAACGGGTATTGCAGCCGTAATCTACTATGGTACGGGAATACCTATCTATTTGTCGTATTTTCTCATCAATGCCGCCCTGCTGCTTGCCGCCCTCAAGATTCTGGGATTCAAGTTCATGGTGAAGACCATCTACGCCATCATCATGCTCTCCGTATTCCTGGCGCTGGCGCAAGACTTGATGATAAGTGAAAATGGCGAAATGGTGCAGGTGCTGGGAGAGGGACAGGACTTCATGTCGCTCATCATCGGCTGTCTGTTTACAGGCTTGTCGCTCGCCATCGTCTTCCTGCACAATGGAAGTACGGGAGGAACGGATATCATCGCCGCCATCGTGAACAAATACCATAATATCTCGCTGGGACGAGTGCTCATCTTCGTGGACCTCGTCATCGTGGGCAGTTCCTTCTTCGTTTTCAATGCGAAACCGGACTTCACAGCGATAGATGCCATCAGAAAGGTGGTATTCGGTCTCTGTACCATGGTGATAGAGAACCTGGTGCTCGACTATGTGATGAATGCCAAGCGAGAGAGTGTGCAGTTCATGATCTTCAGCAAGAAGTATCAGGAGATAGCCAACGCCATCGGTACGCAGATGGACCATGGTGTGACGATTCTGGATGGCCACGGCTGGTACACCGGCGACGAGATGAAGGTGCTCTGTATTCTTGCCAAGAAGAACGAGAGCGTCACCATCTTCCGCATCGTCAAGATCATCGACCCGAATGCCTTTGTCAGCCAGAGTGCCGTCATCGGTGTGTATGGCGAGGGATTTGATGAAATGAAAGTGAAAATCAAGGAGAAAGACATTAAGAAAATCAAATAATTGAGAATACAATGAAAATCGTATTTGCAACAAATAACCAGCATAAGCTCCAGGAAATCCGCGATATCCTGGGCAGCGACTATGAGGTGGTTTCGCTGAAGGAGATAGGATGCGATGTGGATATTCCTGAAACAGGAAATACGCTGGAGGAGAATGCCTTGCAGAAGGCGCAGTATGTTTACGACCATTATCACCTGAGCTGCTTTGCCGATGATACCGGTCTGGAAGTGGAGGCGCTGGATGGCGCTCCGGGTGTTCACAGTGCCCGCTATGCTGAAGGCACCGACCACGACAGCGAGGCAAACATGGCTAAACTGCTCAGAGAACTGGATGGAAAGGAGAACAGAAAGGCCCGCTTCCGCACCGTGATCTGCTACATCGAGAAGAAGGATGTCTGCCCTTGCGGCTGCACCAGCATCAAGAAAATCCATCAGTTTGACGGCATCGTAAACGGTTCTATCGCTACCGGGAAGCAGGGAACCGAAGGTTTCGGCTACGACCCGATCTTCGTTCCGGAAGGCTACGACCAGAGTTTCGCCCAGCTGGGTGAGGAAATCAAGAACGGCATCAGCCATAGAGCCAGAGCCGTGGCTAAACTGGCAGAGTACTTGAAAAAGAAATAAGGTATGATCAATACCCTTTCGATATTAATCCCTACATATAATAATGTATGCGTTGAGCTGTAAAATCCCTGCAAGCTCAAGCATCATTATTGTATTCATCCTCAGATTCTCTTTCTTCATCCTCTCTTTTCGAATACGAAATATTGGTTGCCGATGATGGTTCTACAGATGAAAGAACCGTAGAAGGCAACCGTATCATCAACACCCTTCCCCATTGCCGCTACATCGAGAGAAAAGAGAACGTGGGCAGAGCTGCCATCCGGAATGTTCTGGCAAAGGAGGCAAAATATCCCTGGCTGCTTTTTATCGACAGCAACATGAACGTAATCAGCCATCAGTATCTTGCCAATTATCTAAAAGAAAAGGAAAGCGATGTGGTCTATGGAGGATATCAGATAAAACGGGATGCTGAAACCAGAGAACGACAGAAATATAATCTACGATACATTTTCGAATCAGCCGGCACGCAGAACGGAAATCATCTCCAGCGACAGGCTAACCCCTATGCCGACTTCCACACTTCCAACTTTATCGTAAAGAGAAGCATCATGCTGAAACACCCATTCGATGAACGGTTTTCCCACTATGGATATGAAGATGTGCTTTGGGGCAAGAATCTAAAAGACAATCACATACCGATTCTTCACGTGGATAATCCACTGGGTTATGAACACTTTATAGGCAATATGTCATTTCTCTATAAAACAGAGGAAAGCCTGCGCACCCTCTATCAGTTCAGGAATGAGCTGCAAGGATATTCCAAAATCATCGACTATGCCCACAAGCTGAAAAGCTGGCATCTCTATCCACCTTGCCAGTATCTCTTTCCGCTGCTGAGTCTGCCAATAAAGCCAGGCTCACAGGCAATAAACCCAGTATTTTTATGTTTAATATATATAAGTTATTATATTATATACATTTAGATATATGAGAAAGAAAATATGGATACTCCTCTCGTTCCTGATTCTTCAGGTTGCCACTTTCCAGAGCAGCGCCGCCATCGGTGACTGGAAAGCCTATATGGCGTACAGCGAAGTGCAGGAAATAGAAGAAGCCGGCAACTGGATATTCGTGCAGGCTTCCAGCAATCTCTATGCTTACAACAGAAACGACCAGAGCATTCAGACCTTCAGCAAGATGGACTTCCTGAACGACTGCGATATCCAGCACATCGCTTACAACAAGACTGCCAAGCGGCTGCTCATCCTTTACAACAATGCCAACATCGACCTGATGAACACCCAGAACTGGAGCGTGCAGAATCTGCCGGATTACTATTCTGCCACCATCACGGGCGACAAGACCATCAACGATATCTATATGTATGGCAAATTCGCCTATCTGTGCTATGGGCTGGGCATCATCAAGCTCAATATGGCGGATGGGGAAATCAGCGATACTTATCCACTGGGATTCAAGGTGAACTGGTGCGAAATCAGGGATAACAAGATCTATGCCTACAGCAAGGAGGAAGGTACCTATCGCGCTGCCCTCTCTGACAACCTGCTCGACAGAAACCGATGGAGCAAGGTGGGGGCTTACACCGCTCCCAAGAAAGAGGACAAGAGCGAACTGATGAAGCTCGTAAGCAGCTTGCTGCCGGGAGGTCCGAAGTATAATCATTTCTGGTATATGAAGTTTATCCACAACCAGCTCTATACCTGCGGCGGCGCCTTTCTTTCGGGTACTTCACTTGCCACCCGTCCCGGTACCATCCAGGTTCTGAACCAGGACAACTGGACTATCTATCAGGATGACATCAAGAATACAACGGGTTATCAGTATCAGGATATCAACTGTGTAGAACCGGATATCCACCAGCCGAACCACGTGTTTGCTTCGGGCAGAACCGGACTCTATGAGTTTACGGACGGCAAACTGACACATTATTATAATAAGGACAACAGTATCCTGGAAGCTGCCGTGGATAGAGGTACGGTATTGGACAACAACTATGTGCTGGTGCATAGTCTGCTATCGGATGAAAGCGGAAAGCTGTGGATTCTCAACAGCCAGGCTACCCACCGCTCCATCATCGAGATGAAAGACAACCAGTGGATAGCCCACGATCAGAAGTCATTGAATGCGAACGGCTACAGTCTTTCGGCGATGAGGGGTCTGATGAAGGACGGGCAGGGCAGGCTGTGGTTTGTAAATGACAATCATGAAACTCCAGCCATCGTCTGCTATCAGCCGGAAACAGATGAGGTGAAGATGTTCAGCAAGCCCTTCACCAACCAGGATGGTGCGGAAATTAATCTCTATTATATCAGATGTATCAAGGAAGACCTGGAGCACAATCTGTGGATAGGAACCGACCAGGGACCTTTCTACATCACTCCGCATATCTTGGATGATACGCAGCCAACGCTTACCCAGGTGAAAGTGCCGAGAAACGACGGTACCAATTATGCCGACTATCTGCTGGGCGGTGTGGATATTACCTGCATGGCGGTGGATCAGGCAAACAGAAAATGGTTTGGTACCAGCAACAACGGTGTCTATCTGATCAGCGCCGACAATATGGAGCAGATTCATCACTTCACGGCAACCAACAGCAAGCTGCTGTCGAACAACATCGAATCGATTGCCATCAACGATGCTACCGGTGAGGTGTTTATCGGAACCAACAAGGGTCTCTGCTCCTATATGAGCGATGCTACCGCCACCAACGAAGAGATGACCCAAGACAATGTATGGGCTTATCCGAACCCGGTAAAGCCTGACTATACAGGACTCATCACCATTACCGGTCTGTCGCTGGATGCGGATGTGAAGATAGTCAGTACCAGCGGAACCCTGGTAAATCAGGGCAGAAGCAACGGCGGCACCTATACCTGGAACGGCTGCGACCTGAAAGGCAGAAAAGTGGCTAGCGGAATCTATATGGTGGAAACCGCTACCAGCAACGGAGAAAAGGGTACCGTCTGCAAAATAGCCATCATCAGATAAAAGAGATAGCATCTTCTATCAGAAATATCAAGAGAGTAAGCAATGAAACTCAGTATCATCATCCCCGTATATCGTGCCGAAGATACGCTCGAAAGATGTATCGGGAGTATCCTGCAGCAATCATTCACCAGCTACGAGCTGATTCTCGTAGATGATGGATCGCCTGATGCGTGCCCTCAGCTCTGCGATGAATATGCCAGGAAAGATAGTCGCATCCACGTTATCCACAAGGAAAACGGAGGTTTAAGCGATGCCAGAAATGTGGGGATTAAGAGGGCTAAAGGATTGTATATCACCTTTATAGACAGTGATGATGCGATAGGGGAAAACACGCTTCAACAGCTGATGGAAGAACTTTATCAACATCCCGATGTGGATATTCTGGAATATCCCATCATGGAAAGAATCGGTCATCCCCATCGGGAAAAACTCCTATCCTTCGCTCCGAAAACCTATCAGAATGCCATCGAATACTGGTTGGCAGAAAAGGGCTATCATCATACCTATGCCTGCAACAAGATTTTCAGGCGTTCGCTGTTTCAGAACATCGAATTTCCGAAAGGAAAAAGCTTCGAGGATGTGTGGACGATTCCGAAACTGATAGGGCTGACGGAGACTGAGATTAATCCAAATAGAGCAGCGGCTCCTCCCCCACCCTTGAAAATAAGGGTGACGGATGTAGGAAAGTATCTCTATTACTGGAATCCTCACGGCATTACATCGCAGGCAAAATATCCCGATCTGCTTCAGCTGTATCTGGGACAGAGGCAGGCTTTGATAAAGCTGAAAATAGCGGGTAAAGAAGAAATGAAGCTACAAATGGAAGCAATAGAAGAAATTCTGCTGAAATACCAGCCTTCATTAGAAGATTTCCTGACGCAGCATCTCAATGTCCTGCTCGATCTCTACGATTTATCAGGAAGATATGAACCGGATCCTCCCCTTATCCACGCCGTGAAATGGCTGGAAGGAAAAACGGGGATTCATTCATTCAAACTCAAACTATTCAATATTTTAGGTTATCATTCATTATGCAAAATCAATCATCTCATACACAGAATATACAGGCGCCCTTAGTAAGTTTCATCATCACCACTTACAATATGCCTACGGAATATCTGGAAGAATGCCTCAAAAGCATCCTCCAGCTCTCACTCAACTCCAAGGAAAGAGAAATCATCCTCGTGGATGATGGAAGCGATATCTGTGCAATCAACGGAATCACGGAATATCTGTCGCAGATTATCTATCTGCGACAGCCTAACCAGGGAGCCAGCGTGGCTAGAAACTATGGTATGATGATAGCCAAGGGCAGATTCATCCAGTTTGTGGATGGCGACGACTATCTGGTACAGACCGCCTACGAACATTGTCTCGACATCGTAAGATATCATCAGCCAGACATCGTGACATTCAACTATGTAAAAAACAGGCAGACGGATACTCCTCCTTATGAATTGCCGACTCCGATATCGGGCACAGCCTATATGAGCAATCATAACCTGCATGGTTCTGCCTGCTCCTATATTTTCCGCAGCAGCATCAGAGGCACCCTGCAGTTTACGCCGGGCATCGTATATGGAGAAGATGAGGAGTTTACCTCTCAGCTCTTCCTGCGTGCCGAAAGAATCTTCAAGATGGAGACAGAGGCTTATTACTATCGTGAGAATCCGAACTCCGTAACCCATCAGATGGATCATGAGAAGATTACCCAGAAAATGGATAACAGTCTGGAAGTAATCCTGCATCTGCAGAAACTGCTGGATAAGATTCCGGTGGCTGAAAGACAGGCGCTGAGTCGCCGCATCGCCCAACTCTCGATGGATTATCTGGTGAACAATATCCGTCTGAAACATTCGCTGATAGCCCTGAACCATGCCATCAAGAAGTTGAGAAAGCATGGCCTCTATCCACTTCCAGACAAGGAATACACCAAGAAATATACCATGTTCAGAAAGATGATAGGTACCTACGTAGGAAGAATGGCGCTCCTCTTTTTCATCAAGAAATAAATGAAAAGGAGGAAGATTTTATCAGATAAATAAAGAGTATATCAGATAATAAAAGAGTATATCAGGAAGATGAAGATTCTATTAATGGGAGAATACAGTAACGTACATGCACACTTGCCGAGGGACTCCGCAAGCTGGGGCATGAGGTTACCGTGCTCTCCAACGGCGACTTCTGGAAGAATTATCCACGAGATATCAACATGGTGAGAAAGCCTGGAAAACTAGGTGGAATCCTATATTTGATAAAGTTATACACAATTGTGCATAAGTTAAGGGGATACGACATCGTCCAGCTCATTAACCCGATGTTTCTGGAGTTGAAGGCTGAGCGTATCTTCCCGATTTACCGGTATTTGAGAAAGCACAACAGGAAGGTGGTGCTGGCTGCATTCGGTATGGATTACTATTGGGTAAGCGTCTGCTGCCAGGATAAGCCATTGAGATACAGCGATTTCAATATAGGAGATGAATTACGCACCAATGCCGATGCCCTGAAAGAAAGAAAAGACTGGCTGGGAACCGCCAAGGAAAGACTCAACCGGATGATAGCTGAAGATTGCGACGGCATCATAGCGGGACTCTATGAATACTGGGTATGTTATCAACCGCATTTTCCACAGAAAACCACGTTTATCCCCTATCCAATCCATACTTATACACAATCCTATCAGGATAGGGATAAAGGGGCACCTTCTATAGAGACATCTTCTGTAGATATTTCCAGAAGACCTTCCCAAAAGTTGAAGTTATTCATAGGTATCAACAAAACCAGAAGTGAGTATAAGGGTACGGACATCATGCTGAAGGCTGCCCAGGCAATCGCCGAGAAATATCCGGAAAAGGTAGAACTGCGTATCGCACAAAACGTGCCTTTTGCGGAATATGTAAAGATGATGAACGGCAGCGATGCCATCCTCGACCAGCTCTACAGTTATACGCCATCGATGAATCCGCTGGAGGCAATGGCAAGGGGCATCATCTGCATAGGTGGTGGAGAACCGGAAAACTACGAGATTATCCACGAAGAGCATCTCCGTCCCATCATCAATGTGCAGCCCAACTATGAGAGCGTATATCAAGAGTTGGAGCACCTGGTGCTTCACCCAGAACTGATACCGCAGCTTAAGCAACAGAGCATCGAATACATCAGCAAGCATCATGAATACATAAAGGTAGCTAAACAATATGAAGAATACTACAAGAGCCTGTTAGCCTAGGCTCTTGTTATAAAAAGACGTCGCCTACAGGATATTGGAACGAAGGATATCATTTAAGGAAGTTTTTGAAAAAAGCCTTGCTATTCCCAATTATTTCCACTATCTTTGCAATCGAATAAGTTGCACTCTATAAAACGAAGAAGATATGGATTACAAGAGATTACCATACGGCGTTGCCGATTATACATGGATTAAGAGTCAGAACAGATACTGGGCTGATAAGACGATGTATATTCCAAAAATGGAGGAAGCAGGAGACTTTCTCTATCTCATCCGCCCACGCCGTTTTGGCAAGAGTGTCTTCCTCACGATGCTTCAAGCCTACTACGACATCGAGAAGAAAGACTCGTTCCATACCACATTCAAGGATACTTGGATTGAGTCGCATCCAACCGAAGGACTTGGCAAATACCAAGTCTTATACTTCGATTTTTCCAGAGCAGCGGCTGGTCCTGGTACTTTGGAAGAAAACTTCAATTTATATTGCAACAGCGTACTCGATGGTTTCATCAAAAAGTATGCAGCCTATTATGATGAAGATTTCAACATGGAGGAATACCTTGGCTTTTCCGGTGCCTCCTATAAGCTAAATGCACTGAATTCTTATTCCAAAAGCAAAGGTACGCAAATTTACCTCATCATCGACGAGTACGACAATTTCACCAACAACATCCTGAGCGAGGAAGGAGAAGCTGTGTATCACGCTTTGACTCATGCACAGGGTTTCTACCGTGACTTCTTCAAGCTATTCAAGGGAATGTTCCAGCGCATCATGATGATGGGAGTTAGTCCTGTCACCGTGAACGACCTCAACAGTGGCTATAACATCGGCACCAATCTCTCCATGGATCCCATGTTCAATATGATGCTGGGATTCAGCGAGAACGAGGTGCGGGAAATGATAGAATACTACAGAGAAGTAGGACTCATCAATGTTCCGACCGACCAGCTGATTACCGACATGAAGCCTTGGTATGACAACTATTGTTTCGCAAAGGACAGCCTGGTCACAGATCCAAAGATGTTCAATTCGGATATGGTTATCTATTATCTCCGCCATTTCATCCGTTTTGGCAAAGCTCCGGAAGAGATGGTAGACCCAAACACCATGACCGACTATGCCAAGATGAAGAAGATCATCTTCCTGGACAAGCTGCAAGGCGACCGCAAGAGCGTGCTGAAAGAAATCATCAACCAAGGTTACATCTGGGCAGAACTGAGAGAAAGTTTCCCTGCTGAAGACTTGGTTGACCCAGACCTGTTCCCAAGTCTGCTCTACTATTACGGCATGCTGACCATCATTGGCAAGCGTGGCAGAAGAGTAAAGTTGGGAATCCCTAACGAGAATGTACGCCGCCAATATTACGGCTATGTGTTGGATGAATACAACAAGGATACTAAAATCAATAATAATCATCTTGCCGACCGATACGATGTAATGGCTCTAGATGGTAACATCAAGCCAGCCATCGAATACATTGCCGAGGGTTATAAGAACTGCACGAGCATCCACTCAAGCATTCAGGCAGAGCGCAACCTGCAAGGGTTCATTGCCGCTTATCTCAACCATAGTGGTTATTACTACATCATCCAGGAAATGGAGCTGAACGGCGGCTATTGTGACTTGACGATGATTCCTGATCTCACCCGTTTCCCAGAGGTTGCCCATGCCTATCTCCTGGAGTTGAAGTATCTGAAATCAGGTGATACCGATGAAGAAGGCATGAAGGCTTTAGAAGAAGCAAAGGCGCAATTAGACCAATATGCTCAAGACGCAAGATTGCCACAGATGATGAGCGGCAAGCCTATACACAAGATTGCTATTATATATAAAGGTAACGATCTTTGGAGAGTAGAGGAATGGCGCTGAAGAGGATAAGCCCTAATGATCTTTTATATTCAGCGACGCTGAATCTCCGTTCAGCGACGTTGAATGTGCATTCAGCGACGTTGAATGTATGTTCAACGTCGCCGAACGGAGATTTTCTTTAATAGCATCAACATTTACCATTAAGGATATTCCTATTTTCCTTTAACGGTGTTTTTATTTTCCCTTAATAGTATGCCTATTTCCCCTTATGGGATTGAGCCGTCATTAAACTACTCATTCATCCACATCCTGAATCCTTCACCGCGAAGGGTATCCAAGTGGATGGAGGCATCCTTGGCGAAATATCGGCGCAAGTTGTACATCACATTATTGAGACTTTCTTCGCGGCATTGTACACCTCTCCAAACTGTATCCTTGAGGTCTTGGCGTGTCACGACTTCGCCCTTATTGATCCATAATAGCTTGAGTGTAGCAAACTCTGTATTGCCCAGCGTCTTCTCGCTGCAGCCACGGAAGCTGAGCACATGGCTATCTGTATCTACGGTGTAGGCACCCATGTTTATCATACGGGAATTGCTGAAGTCTTTGCGCTTGGCATAGCGGTTTACCCATCCCAGGAACTCACGGCTGTCGAAAGGCTTCTCGATGTAAATCATCGCACCATTGTTGGCGGCTTCGGTTTTCAGTTCTGGATCATGTAACGAAGATACACACATGATAGGGATGTCTTCTGCAGCAAGTCGGATGTCGTTGATTCTTTCCAGACTGTTCTCTTCTCCTATCATCACATCGAGGATGATGAGGTTGGGAGACAGCTTCATGATAAGGCTTTCTACTCCAAACAGCGTGTTTTGAAAATAGACCTCATAGCCTGCTTTTTTAAGTAGCAAGACTGCTGTGTTGCCGAAATCCAGGTCATCATCGACCAATAGTACTTTTATCTTTTCCATATTTCTTATTTTATATTGTTTTATCTTGTTTCTTGTTCCTTGCCCATTACGATTTGTTGCTTTTAGTTGAGCGGCAATGTAAATGTAAAGGTGCTACCCTTGCCTAGTTCGCTCACCACCTTGATGGTTCCACCATGTGCCTTGACGGCATATTTTACCATGGCAAGACCTATGCCATATCCGCTCTTATGGTGTGTGGCTGGTATGCGATAGAACTGCTCGAATATCTTCTTCTGATACTTCTTGTCGATGCCTACGCCGTGGTCAGACACGCTGATGATGGTGAAATGTTCATCCTGTTTGATGCTGACATCAACATTTGCCTCTTTATCAGAGTATTTAACGGCATTTTCCATTAGATTGTGCATCACATTTTCTATCAGGTACTTATCAGTATACACCAGTGCTTTCTCTTCACGATGATCGTGAATTCCGATGGTATGTGGCTTGCTGGCATAGTTAGTGTCTATTTGTTCTTGCGCTTGTTGCGTCAGTTCGATGATGTCAACTTGTTCTTTGTTGATAACCAACTTACTTTCACCAGCCTTAGAGGTAATCAGTATCGTCTTGATGGTATTGGCAAGATTCTTGATTTGTCTTTCTGAAGAAGTAATCATCTCCTTCAAGTCAGCATCCTTGATACAGTCTTTGATGAATCCCAACTTTAGCAAGATGCTTGCCAATGGAGCTTTCAAGTCGTGTACAGTTCCATGAAGGCTTACCTCACGATTCCTCAGAAGGTCTTCCTTGTTTCTGATGGCAGTCATCTGGTATCCTACGCAGAAGACGATGATAAGAGCTAGCAGTATGGTAGAGATTAGAGTCTCTATAGAATTTATGATGAAAGAAGATGGAGTTATATCTACCTTTGCCTGTACGAAACGGATAGGTTTGAGCCCGATGCCGATAGGCTTGCTAGCCTGCCAAGTCTCAATGTCCTTTGTTTGTCCATAACTCTTAATGACCTTTTTGTTCTCATCTAATATCAATAAGGTATAAGAGAAATCCTCATTTAGATTCTTCTTGAATATTTGAGAGAGTTTCTTGAGATTAATGGGATTGCCTTTGGCGGTGAGCCTGTCTTTTGTCAATAATCCCATAGCTTCTGCTTCTGTCTCTGCAATACCTTTATCTCTTAGGTCTTGAATGTTTATTTCGTCAAAGCGAATGACATCTTCTTTCTTGGGCTTTGCCTTGAGAAAGTCTTCGTCCGTCATTATTTTTGTGTAGAGTCGTTGTTTTCCATCTTTATGTGGATTGTAATTTTGATGTGCTCGGATAGCATATTCTTCATCAACAGAAACTTTTAGTGCAGAATTGATCTTATCTATTTCCTTATAGATATATTCCTTGTATTGCAAAGATACATTATATCCTTGTAACAATGTAACAACTAAAAGTGCTAAAATCGTTATACAATAATACTTTTTCATGCTTTGTATTTTTACTTATTTTACTTCAAAAGTGCAAAAATACAAATATTTTTTCAAAATAGCGTACTTTCTAACATCATTTTTATATGAAAATTTAGGGGGTAAATATTATGTGGGAAATGATGTAAAAAGTTTGGTGGTTTGAGCAATTTGACGTAATTTTGCAGCTAGAAAATTAATCAAATTAAAATTGTATGGATATATTGAAAGATTTAGACTTAAGCCTAATTGTAGGCGGTGGGTATTGGTGGTTAGATTCTTTAGGAAATTGGCACTATAACCCAGATGACGAAGAACCTGATGGTGATGACACCATTTGGGGATAGTCATTAAAGTAAGAAAAATAATAAAGTCGACGATATTATTTGCAGACCTTACTGTATAAAGGAACGATTGCTGAAGCGTTTATTTAAGTAGGCATAAATTGTATTATTATGAATTTACAAACTTTCAATTTGAAGAACTCTTCTGTCTTGAATGAAGAAGAGTTGATGCTGTTGCTAGGTGGTGGTATTGATCATAATGAACCGATAACAAAACCTGGTGACAACCTTGAAAAGTGTAGCAAATGTGATAAATGTGACAAATGTATTTGCGCATAATTTTTAAGTTATATAGTATATGAACATTTGTTAGTAAAAATGAATTAAGAACATTCAAGCTGGATAGAATGCTATTTCTTTGGTTATGCTATCCAGTTTGAATGTTTATAATTATATATGATATAGACAATGAGGGCAAATAAATATTTATATATAGTTTCATTAGATGATGATGTGCATTTTGTTATCTTCAATGGATTAAACAAGGAATTCCTTATTTTAGAGGAAAAAGCCTTGACATCAATGATGGAATTAATAAATAATCCAGATACTTATGCAAGTACTCATCCTAAGATATTGCAAAGCTTAGCTGCTTCCAAATTTATAGTTGAAGAAGGTTTTGACGAAAGAGCAATCTTGAAAGAGGAAAGGGATAGCTTTGTTCATGCCTTAGAATTCAAAACGACAATCCTTCCTACATTCGAATGTAACTATAATTGTTGGTATTGCGTACAAGAGCATGAACCAGTTGTCTTGGATTATACTCGGTTTGACTTAATAATGAAACATATAAAAAAATATTTGTTGGAAAATACCATTCATGAATATGTTTTATCTTGGTTTGGTGGAGAACCACTGACGCAGCCGAAAGTTATAGAATACATAGCTCCGAAACTGATTAGTTTTTGTGAAGAGCATAAAATTGATTTTAGTAGTGGCATAACTACGAATGGTGCTTTGCTCAATATTGATAATATCAAACTTTTACAGAAATGCAAGGTTGATTATTATCAAATAGCAATAGATGGCGATGAGAAGACTCATAATAAAAATAAGCAAGATAGTTTATCTGACAGTTCTTTTCGGTTGATATTGAATAATATTGTTAACTTATTGAGGATAAATTCTGATGCAAAAGTTACGTTGAGAATCAATTATACATTGGCAACATTGAAAAGTGACACACTGGTAACTGATATAACTAGATATATTCCAAAAGAATATAGAAATAGAATATTAGTGGATTTACAAAAGGTATGGCAAGTTAAAGAGCAGAACGTGTCTATTCTTTTGTTGCGCAAATTGCAAGAAAAACTTGTTGAATGTGGCTTTGAACTCTCTATCCAACATGTATTCTCGATGTGCTATGTAGAAAAAGAACATTATAATATGTTCTATTATACTGGAGGTGTGGAAAAATGTGATAAGAGACCTATCGGAAAACTGCGAGGTCATTTAGATGCTAATGGTGATATAATTTGGAGCGAAAAGCCGATTTTTGAAGATTATGACCTGTTTGATGATAAATGTATTTGCAATAGTTGTCGTTATTATCCATTATGTTATTGCGGATGTCCGATATTGCGAGAAGAACGAATAATAGAAAACCACGGCAAAATACCTTGTGGTCATCAAGGACAATATGATTTGTTGGAACATCGTATAAAAGATTATTGTTGGCGAGTCATTAATAATAAAAAACTTAAGAGATGAAGTACATTTGGGTAGTGTTGATGTTATTTTTGTTTCCTTTCACTTGCTTAGCGCAGGTGAGAGGAAAAATTGTATCTGTATCGGATTCTTCTTGTGTGCCTTTTGTTACAGTTTCTGCTTTTGATAAAACAAATCGGTTTCTGGGTGGAGTGCGCAGTATGGAAACAGGAGAATTCTCATTGGAGAGCAAAGGAAACATATATAAATTGTCTTTCCAGTCTATAGGTTTTGAAAAACGAGATACTATATCTCCTCTTGGTTTCAAGGGCGATATAGGTGTTGTTGTATTGCAATCAAAGGTGGAAAACTTAAAGGAGGTGGTAGCTGTGGCTGATATGGTGAGTAGAAATGCATCTAAAGAAACTGTATTCATCACCGATTCCCTTCGAAAAGGAACCACTAGTGCTATACAGCTATTAGCAAAAATTCCAGGTATAACAACAGATTGGGGAACAGACGAAGTGAATGTAGGAAAAGATAAAAATGTACCTGTAATTATCAATGGCAAGGAAGTAAAACGAGAATATGCCATCAGCATAAACCCAAAGCGCATCAAAACAGTAGAAATTATGCGTTATCCTGCTGGTAAATATTCTGAATATCCAGTAGTGCTTAATATGGAACTGGTTAATGACTATACTGGATGGGATATAAGTGCGTTCTCCCGCAATTTGTATTCTTTCAGAAATAAGCATTCCAATAGGGAAGTTATGGGTGCAAACTTTACCTATACATTTCCAAGAGTTAATCTGTATGGCAGCCTAAACTTTACGCATCGTCAGAATTATGATGTATTAGGTTATGAATATAGTAACTTGGGTGATGTGACGATAAAATCAAAGGCTATTGATTATAGAAAACCAAACATGAGTACTGGGAGCAATATTGGTAGCTTTAGTTTGGGAACAGATTATAAATTGTCAGATAATCAAACACTATCTGTGCAAGCTTGGATAGAGACAAAGGGAAGTAAACAAAGTGATTTCTTTTCTGTTTCTAATAGGGACGAAAAATATGAATCAAATAGCCTAGATGATTTCAATACAGATGATTATACTATTGGATTGTTTTATAAGGGAACGGTTTTAAAACATTTAAATTTATCTTCGGAACTCATATATAATAGGTATGATATTCATGAAGATAGATTTTATAGTGCAAAAAATGATGTAGCTCAAACCCCTTACAAGGGAGATAAAAACTATTGGCGTTATTATTTGTCTGGTTACTATAACTTAGGCAGCAAGGTGTCTTTGTGGGCAGACTATACCCAAATATGGAAAGATTATTCTAATTCTGACCGAAATGAGAATGTTCTGTTGCATAGTAGCAAGGAAACTCGAAGTAAATTGATGGGAGCAATATCATATCAGCCATTTAGAAATTTCAATGCTTTGCTAGGCACTCATTTGTTGACTGTCAAAGATGAAAACCAATTGAAGGCTGTATCTGAGAAACATACATCTTGGATGCCTTTGTTTAAAGGTTATTGGAAACCTGTTAAGTGGATGTATTTGCAATGTAATTATTTTTGTGATGTGGAGTATCCCAACCTTGATCAGTTGTCAACGGTAAGATGGCAAGTGAACGATGTGCTTTGGCATAGAGGCAATTCTGAGTTGAAACCTAGAATTATGCATTATTCAGAAATTACGGTCAACTTTGTCAATATAGTCAAGATTGACTATATGTACAAGCAGAGCAAGGATGAGATTATAGACTATTATCAGCAAGAAGAGGATAAAACTTATCAAACTCAAGCAAATTGTAATTACAGACATAATTACTTGGGAATGGAAGGTGATTATAATCTTGGCAAAGGCGTAGAACTGTCATTTGTTGCAAATTACCAATGGTATCACCGGTATATGAAAGATGACACGAAGCATTTTGGCAGAACCTGGTATCTTGATACACAGTTTCTTTGGAATGTTCCAAAAACAAAATTGAGTTTCATGGCTAGCTATTTCCTTCGTCACGACAAATTGCCATTATTACAAGGTAAACAGTATGATGAAGAGGAAAAGTTGTTTGTTGGAACTTCTTACTCTTTGTTAAAAGGTAAGTTGCCAATATCTTTGGAAGTAAGCATACCGACTTCTATGATTTCCAAGAAGACTTATACGAAAGTGAGTCTTCCAAATTTTGCTTATCAAACCTATGGCGATAATAGAGTAAATGCTTTTGTTGCCTTATCAGTGTTAAGTATAGTTTGGGTAAGGGGAAGACAACAAAGCTAAATAATAGTAAGAATTTAGATGTGGAAAAGTAAATGAATAGATTTCCTGTTTGTTTTCAGCATGATAGTATGCTATGTGGTATTACTTGCTTGCAGATGATTTGTAAATATTTCGGCAGAGAATATTCTTTGGATTCTCTGTCGAAACTCTGTTTTGCCACAACCGAAGGGGTTTCGATGCTTGGTATCAACGAAACAGCGAAGACCTTGGGACTGGATACGGTATGTGCCAAAACAAGTGTCGTAGAACTTAGCGAGACTCCGCTCCCTTGCATCCTTCATTGGAACCAGAACCATTTCGTGGTATTATATAAGGTGAAGAAGGGCAAGAAGTTCTATATCGCAGACCCTGGCAAGGGAAAGACAACTTATAACCTTGAAGAATTCAGACGGCATTGGATAAGTACTCGCTCTAATGACGAGGACAAGGGTATCGCCATGTTTTTCGAAACCACTCCTGCCTTCTTCACCTATCAGATGGAAGGAGAAGATAGACAGAAGGAGAAGCGTTCCTTCAAGTTCCTTTTCAGATATTTCAAGAAATACCGCAAGGCATTCTCCTGGATAATCTTGGGACTGCTTGCGGGCAGTGCCCTGCAGCTGGTACTGCCGTTCCTTACCCAATCCATCGTGGATGTCGGTATCAAGAACCAGGACATTGGATTCATCTGGCTCATTCTCTTAGGCCAGTTGATGCTCACCGTCAGCCGAACAGCGATAGACTTCGCCCGCCGATGGTTCCTGCTCCGCATCTCCATGCGTATCAACATCTCCCTGGTGAGCGATTTCTTCATCAAACTGCTGAAACTGCCGATGTCGTTCTTCGACACTAAACTGATGGGCGACTTGATGCAAAGGATGAGCGACCATAGCCGTGTGAACAACTTTCTCACCCAGCAGACGCTCAACATTACCTTTGCCATGCTTACCTTCGTGGTGTTCTCGGTAGTGCTCTTTATATATAATAAGGTGGTGTTTGCCATCTTCTTATTGGGCAGCATCCTGTACGGAGGATGGATGGCTCTCTTCCTGCGTCGAAGAAAGGTGCTCGATTATGAACTCTTCGAGCAGCAGGCCATCAATAACAACAGGACATACGAGTTCATCACTTCTATGCAGGAAATCAAGTTGCAGGATTGCGAGCAGCGCAAGCGAAAGGAGTGGGAGGAGACACAGGTGAATCTTTTCAGGGTACAGCAGAAATCTCTGAAACTACAGCAGACCCAGGAGGCTGGCAGTATTTTTATCAATGAGGTGAAGAATATCGTGGTGACGGTGGTTGCCGCTACGGCGGTAATCCAGGGGCACATGACCTTGGGTATGATGCTCGCCGTGCAATATATCATCGGACAGCTCAACTCGCCGGTGGAGCAACTCATGAACTTCTTCTATTCCGTGCAGGATGTGAAAATCAGTCTGGAACGTATCAATGAGATTCATCAGATGGACGATGAGAATGGAAAGGATGGCTTGCTGGCAGGTCTTGATCATCCAGAGGATGGTATCCATATCAGCAACATCATGTTCAAGTATGATCCTCATGCCCTCAGAAAGACAATAGACGGGGTGGATATTCATATACCTCAAGGCAAGGTGACGGCGA
>NZ_QSIG01000036.1:0-33496 GCF_003468525.1 Prevotella sp. AM34-19LB
ATAAGCAAAATGGCCCTCTCCATCTTGAAAAATGACAAGGCGACCAAGGGAAGTCTCAACCTGAAAAGATTGAAGGCAGGCTGGGATGAAGAGTACCTGTCAAAACTTTTGGAGGGCAGCGCAATTTAATGCGTCTGCCCTGCGTACAACTATAACCCCTTTAGTTGTACGACCATAATATGATGATACTTCTATGATACATTGATGATACTTCTTGCCGCATTTTTCAAGAAGTGTCATTGATGTTAAGTTGTTAATCATCAGAAAGATAACTGGTATTTTGAGGGCAAAAATGAGACTATGAGACTTTTTCGCAGAAAAAACTTATGTTGATAAGATGCAGAAGATGCTTTATGAAGCCTACAAATTACGTACAGGCGAGGAGCCTGTGAGATTTAATGTCTTGTTGTAGCTGCTTTGGGTTTTATAAAACTAGGTAATGTTATATATTCGTTAGAGCAAAGAAATAAAGTGACAAACGGTGGAGGCTTATCAGTAGCCTTCACCGTTTCTTCCAGTTTATGCTTGGTAGAATCGAAAAGTTGGTGGGGTTCATCAGATGAAGGTCACCAAACCTAAATATCTTGAAAACAAAGACTTGCAAAATAGATATTGTGACATATTTCATGAATAAGAGCTGAGTTGCAAGTCGGGAAGTAATCAAATCTTATGATTTTTAACATAGATAATCACAATTATTGTTGTTTAGCCAAAGTTTCCTTCACAAAATTTGTGAATATCGAATTTAAATATTATCTTTGCAGCATCAAACTATTATAAATAATGTAGTTATGAGCAACGATAAAAAAACAATAAAGGAAATGCGGGCAAACGATATGACTCCGGCTTTTCCTACGTATCCTGGAGATGTTCTGAAGGATGAGATAGAATATCGTGGAATTTCTCAGCGACAGTTGGCTGAGGAAATGGGTATTGCCTATTCTGCTCTGAACGAAATTCTGAATGCACGTCGCCCTGTGACGGAAAAAACAGCTCTACTCTTTGAGGCTGCACTTGGAGTGAATGCTGAGCCTTTGTTGAAAATGCAGATGAGATATAATTTGCAATCTACAAAAAGTGATACTACTTTTATGGCTAGATTGGCTAAGGTAAGGAGGGTGGCAGTAGCCTTGTAAAAAAGCTGAAGTTATGAATAGTGATAATATTGATTTTGTAACATATTGCATAGGCAACTTATCTCGCAGATTGGGATTGAATGCTCGTGATGTATATCAGCGTCTAAAGACTTCTGGTATACTTACTGATTATATTATCCCAAGCTATGATGTGCTCCATACTTTTAGCAAGGAGTATCTGATGGAAGATCTTGTTGATTTCATGAAAGAGAAAGGAGTGCTAGCCCCATGAGAGTTTAAATCAACTATGTGTTCGTTCTCAGAAATTATTAGATAATTGTTTAGTATTTAAAGAAAGTATAAGATTATGACAAACAATATAATCTTGCATGATGAGGTTGGCATGCTATACTGGAGGCAAAGTTCGCTAGAATTATATCTGAAATTAGTGAGATGTATAACGTATCATTAGATGATGCGATGGATATGTTTTATAATTCAGAAACGATACAATTGATGGAGGAGGGGGTTGCCGACCTGCATTGTCGAAGCGAAAAATATTTAGCAGAGGAGGTTTGGAGAGAGAAACATTCTTAATGATTAATAGTGGAGTGTTGGAAAGAATGATGAAACTAAGTTTATTGGTTATATCGATGCTTGCTGCCATGGCATTGCCTGCCTCTTCGCAGGAGGATAGCTGCAAGACTATACACCGCATCGCACTGGATGCGGTGCCATCTACCATCTTCCATACCAACGAGTTTTTGCGTGGAGGAAATGATGAGGCCCGGACGATGAATCACGACATGACATTTACACTGAAGTATGCCTTCATGAATAAGGAGGAGGTGAGACCTGGCTCCATCTATCAGGGGGCGTATCAGGGTGTAGGCTTGGCTAGACATGAGTTTAACCAGTGGCTGGCAAATCCGATATCCGTGTATCTGTTTCAGGGGGCACCGATTGTGAACCTATCCCGCAGGGTGTCGCTCAACTATGAGTGGAATCTGGGAATGGCGTTCGGATGGAATGCCTACGACGAGCAGAACAATCCTGAAAACAAGGTGATTGGCTCAAAGGCAACGGCATATATTGATGTTGATTTGTATATGAAGTGGATGCTCTCGAAATATCTCGACCTGAATGCCGGTATTTCGCTGACTCATTTCTCTAATGGCAACACCACTTATCCTAACATGGGACTTAACACAGGCGGCATAAGATTGGGACTGGCTTATTACATCAACCGACAACCATTGGCTATGCCGAAGGTGGAGCGGGAGAAGCTGCCGGATAGGCGTGGACTTTACACGGATGTGGTATTGTATGGCGCATGGAAGCAGGGTATAGCACATGATGATGTGTCGAGCTATCTGCTGGATGGCAAGTATGCCGTGATGGGCTTCAATGTCAACCCGATGTACCGGTTGAACCCGTGGCTGAGTTTGGGTGCTTCGCTTGATGGTGTGTACGACCGTTCGGCTAGCAGGGAGAATGATCCTTGGGGCGAGGATGTGGAGCACAAGTTTAGTACTCAGGCAGCTCTGGGTCTTTCGGCTCGTGGCGAGTTTGCCATGCCTTATTTCAGCATCAACTTCGGTGCCGGAACCTATCTGCTTGGCAATCGCAATGATTTCAGGGGGGGGGTATATGAGGTGCTTGCCCTGAAGATTCATGTGAGCCGACGTGCCATGCTGCACATCGGCTACAGTCTGGTGGATTTCAAGACTCCTAACAATCTGATGCTAGGCTTGGGATGGCGCTTTGGCGGCAAATAATTCTGCCACTTTCTCCAGCCATTCCTTGTCAATGTCATCAAAGGTATTGAGGTGTTCACTGTCAATATCCAGTACGGCGATCACCTCACCGTTTCGGATAACGGGTACGACAATCTCTGAACGGGAGGCACTGCTACAGGCGATGTGACCTGGAAATTTCTCTACATCTTCTACCACGATGGTCTCCGCTTTATCCCAAGCCGTTCCGCAAACACCCTTGCCCCGTTTGATGCGGGTGCAGGCCAGCGGTCCCTGGAAAGGACCCAGCACAAGGGTTCCATCGATGACCCTGTAGAAGCCTACCCACCAAAAGCGGAAGGTGTCCATGATGCACGCTGAAATATTCGCCATATTGGCGATGATGTCGCTTTCGCCCTCTACGAGTGACTTGAGCTGAGGAAGGAGGGTAGCGTAAAGTTCCTCCTTCGTTTCTCCTTTTATAATAAGATGTTCTGCCATGATGTCTTTACTTTTCAATTTTTTCTATTATCAGTTTAGATATACTATTTCTGCAAAAGTATAATAAATAAATTGAAAAACTGTCTTTTTTATAGAAATATTTCTATCCTTTCAATCTTTTTTTGTACTTTTGCACTATCAATTAAGAGAAAGAAAAGTCTGATTTTAAATGAAGTAAGAAAATGGCTGATAAAGATATGAAATGGAAGACGCTCTCTCAGAAGTATCTGATAGAGAAGCCTTGGCTCACGGCACGAGTGGATAAGGTGGAATTGCCTACGGGTGCCATCATTGATGAATATTACGTGCTGGAATATCCTGATTGGGTAAATACCATCGCCATTACGAAGGAGGGAGAGTTCGTCTTTGTTCGCCAGTATCGCTATGCAATAGGGAAGACGGTGAATGAACTCTGCGCTGGAGTGATAGAGAAGGGCGAGGACCCGATGGATGCTGCCAAGCGAGAACTGATGGAAGAGACTGGATTCGGTGGCGGTAACTGGCAGAAGTGGATGACGATTTCGGCTAATCCGAGCACGCATACCAATCTTACCCATTGCTATCTGGCTACGGATGTGGAGCGCATGGATGTTCAGCATCTTGACCAGGCTGAGGATATCGAGGTTCGCCTCTTCTCCAGGGAAGAAGTGATGGAAATGCTGGAGAAGGGTGAAATCTGGCAGAGCCTGATGGCTGCTCCGCTCTGGAAGTATTTTGCGAAAGCAAAGTAAGCTGCAGGGTTTCATTTATAAAAGCCAAGTAAACAGCAGACAATAGACTGTAAGCAATAGATATTAAACAATAAACATTATAAAGATGGTAATAGATTTCGAAAAGATTGCTGAGGCTCACTTGGAGGGCTTCAAGGGTGGACAGGGTAAACTCGATACTCGTAACTATGTGGATGACAAGGTGAAGATTATGTATTCTACCTTGCGTCCGGGTGCATCAACTGGTCTTCATACTCATGAGGGCAACTGCGAGATTATCTATGTGGTTAGCGGCACTGCTACTTTCCATTATGATGATACCGTGGAGGAGGTTCGCCAGGGACAGGTGCATTACTGCCCGATGAACCATGCTCATTATATGGAGAACCTCACCGACCATGATCTGGTGTATCTCGCCATTGTGCCTGAGCATCATTAATATCCTTGAAGTATTAGGGGAAAACGCATCATATTCCTCAAGGAAAACAAAAAAAGAAAGTCCAACTCGGATGCCTCTCTCTCTGAAAGGCTCCAAGTTGGACTTTCGTCATTTTTATCTCTCTCTCTTTCTTTCTCTTTATATAGCTATGCTAATCTGTTTTTATCTAAAAGCCGGCTGCGGGTTAGAGTTTCTCGCAGAACTCGATTTTCTCCTTGTTTGGACCCTCGATGGTGAAGAACTTTACACCGTTCTCCCAGAATGGAAGACCATTTACCTGCTGATCCAGCATCTTGAAGATTCCGGCTTCCTTTACAACTAGAAAGAGATCGTCTATGTTCTTTACATCGATGGCGATGTGGTCGATGGCTCCATATTCCATCTTTGCCTGATGGTTCTGATAGGTCTCGATGATGAGATTGTGGAGCTGGAGGAAGGCTACTTCCTCGGTGCCGTTTACTGTGCAGAGGGCTGTCTCGAAGCCCAGGGCATGATAAAACTCAATGGTCTTGTTGATGTCGTTGGTAGGAATGCCGATGTGCTGCACGCCTGTTGTAAAATCTTTAATCTTCATAATGATTTTCTTAATGAATTTGTGTTTAGATGATTGTTATGATAAAACTTTCTGTATTTTCTTGAAGATTTAGAAGCGGATGATTTCTGCTCCAATCTGGAAATAACTCTGGTTGCTCTGCGGATTCCACATGCCCTTGGTATAAACCGGAACGGTATAGTTGCCGAGCTTGAGGTCGTGGCTGGCTTGCAGCGATACGTGAACGATGCCTGCCGTGGTTCCGAAGAAGTGGGCATCCTCGCCAGCTCTGTTAAGGGCGAAGGCTCCACCTACTCCTGCATCAACCTTCCAGCCGTCCTTCTGGTAGATAGGGTATTCCGCATAGGCGAAGGTGGAATATTTCTGCTTCGTATTGTCGCTGTTGCGGTCGCGTCCGAAGACTACCGTTGACCAGCTCAGGAGCAGTGGAAACTTCTCGTCCTGGAACCGGTAGCTCAATGTAGCATCGAGGAATCGGCCGGTGGTATGGGCTGAGTAGTTCCAGTATTCCTTATTATTATAGGTGGCATCAGGGGAGAAGTTGTAGGTGTCCCACAGGGCGAACCCCCAACCGCCAGCCTTCAGATTCAGATAATGGTTAAACTCCTTGTAGGAGCCTTCCGAGTTGCAGCCACCCCAAAGTCCCACGGTAACGTGGTCGTTGGCCATCGTATAGCTCAGGTCGGTGAGGAGGACGATGCCGTCGGAAACTTCCATGCCACGCCACAGATGATTGTTCTGCACGTTGGCTTTCAGATGGAGCTGTGCCTGGGCGTTTCCCAGGCAAGCTGCCATCATCAAAACAATAACTACAATTCTTTTCATGGTTTTACTACAAAATAAACTTTTTGAACCTAACTAAAACTTACTAAAATAAACTAATAACTTTTTGAACCTTATAAACCTTAACTAAAAATCAAAAATAATAAAACGTGCAGCTTTATATTTGTACTGCTTTTTCGCAAATATCTTTGGGCAAATGTGGCTTTACTTGGTAAATTCATCAGGCAAAACAGGCATGGCTCCATTCTGTGTACAGACGAATGCCGAAACCTTTACTGCCAATTCATGTGCCTCTCTTACGCTCTTGCCCTTTAGGATGCTTGCCACGAATGCACCTGTGAATGAATCGCCTGCACCCACCGTATCAGCCACTTCCACCTTCGGAGTCTCTATAAACGAAACTTCGCCAGGGGTGAACACATAGCTGCCGTTTACACCGCAGGTAAGAATGAGCATCTTCAGATTGTACTTGCCCAAGAGGAGCCAGCATTTATTCTCCAAGTCGATGCCCGGATAGCCGAAGATGCGGCTTACGGTGATCAGTTCCTCATCGTTGATTTTGAGGATGTTACATCGCTTGATGCTCTCGGTGATAATATCCTTATCATAGAATCCCTGACGGAGATTGATGTCGAAGATTTTGAGGATTCCTTCTCCCTTAGGCATGTGGTCGAGGAAGCGATAGATGGTGTTGCGGGAAACCTCGTTGCGCTGAGCCAGCGAACCGAAGCAGGCTGCGGTGCAATTCTTTGCCAACTTCTCCAGGGCTGGCGTGTAGGGGATGTTGTCCCAGGCTGCTCCCTCCTTGATGTCGTAGCAAGGAATGCCGTTGGCATCGAGCGAAACCTGGACGGTGCCTGTAGGGTAGGCTACCTTGTCTATCTGATAGTTGAGATGGTGATCGTTGAATTCCTTCTCCAGTTCCTTGCCCAGCTCATCATTGCCCATTGCGCTGACCGCACAGCTCTCGAGTCCGAACTGTGAAACGTGGTAAGCAAAGTTGGCAGGAGCGCCACCTAGCTTCTTTCCTTCTGGAAGCACATCGAAGAGTGCCTCACCGATACCTATCACTGATTGTTTCTTTTCCATTGTCATTTTTACTTTAAGAATGTTAGAGATGTTACTTGATTTCTGTTGCAAAGGTAGCATTTTTCAGCTACCTTCACAAAGAAAAATCATCTAAACTTTCTGCAAACGTTCCCGCAATCGTTTCCAATTTCTGCAATCGTTTGCAGTATGTTTCTTCTCTTCAATCCTTTACTTCTTCTCTCCAGGTTTCTGTTCGAAATCGATGAGAACCTTCATGCTGGTTTCGCGATGAGCATCGATAAACTTATAGGCGTCATCGTATTCCTCGAAGGCGAAGCGGTTGCTTACGAGTGGCTTGAGGTTGACGATGCCCTTGCTTACGTAATCGATGGCAGTGAGATAATCTTCGTGGCGATACATCATCGAACCGATGAGTCTCAACTCATGCTCGCCCAGATAGAACATGCTGAGGGCTGGGTCCTTGGCAAAGACTGCCACAACAACGATGTCGCTACCTTCTCGATGGTCTCCATCAGCGAACGGATGGAAACTTCTACACCAGCTACTTCGAAACCTACCTGATAGCCTTCCTCACCGAAGAGTTCCTGGGCTGCCTCCTTCAAGGTCTTCTTGGTGATGTTGAGGGTATGCTTGATGCCGCACTCGCGAGCCTTAGCCAGGCGGAGGTCGCTTACATCGGTAATGAGTACATTCTTGGCGCCACGGGCAATGCAGAACTGGGCTATGAGGTTGCCGATGGTTCCTGCCCCGCTCACTACTACATTCTTACCCTTCACATCGGTGCGGTTGCTGGCATGGGCACCAACGGCTGAAGGCTCAATCATGGCACCATAGTCTAGGCTCATGCCTTCTGGCAACTTAGCCACGCGATCGTCATCTACAACAAAGAAATCCTGTGCAGCACCATCTGCCTGGAAAGCCTGAACACGCAGGTGCTCACAAACATTATACTGTCCGCGCTTGCAAGGGTTGCACTTGCCGCAAACCAACTGTGGGCGAGCGGTGATATGGTCGCCAGGCTTGCAGACGGTAACTTCGCTGCCTACAGCCATAACCACTCCTGAGTACTCATGTCCCTGAACCACTGGGTAGAAGGTGGCTGGGTGAAGACCGTGGTAAGAGTGAATCTCGCTACCGCAGATGCCGATGCGCTTGATGTTGACGAGAACCTGATGAGCAGTTAAGTCTGCTGCCTTTGGTTCTGCTACTTCCTTGAATTCGATGTGCTTTGGTTCTACCAATATTGCCTGTCTCATAATTATAATGTTTTGAAATTGTTATTGTTATAGTTGGTGGGATAAAAGATCCCGTTTTTTTATTTCTTCTTATTTTCTTTCTTTCTTCTTATTCTCCAGATCGGTCATGATCTGCTTGTATTGCTTCTTGTTGAGCTTGTAGAAGCAGAGGCATCCTGCGGTGACGATCCACAAGACTCCCGGAATGGTGCTGAAGGCGTGGTGCATGATGTTCAATACTTCTGGATTCTGCACAGCGTTGCTTACATATCCTGCACTGCCCAGGGCAATGGCGAGAAGCGATGTGCCGAGTGCCATTCCTATCTTGTTGCCCAGCGAGATGAAGGCGTATTGGAATCCGTCGTTTCTGATGCCCGTCTTCCACTCGCCATACTCCACACAGTCGGGGATGATGGCATAGATGGCTGTATTGAAGCCTGAGAAGAAGAACCACGACAAAGCTGAGAACAGATAGAACATGATGGCGCTGCCGTTAGGGCTGAAGAAGTACAGACCTATCATCGTAATACCGGTGAGGAAAGCGAAGATGGCTGCCGTGAAACCCTTGTTGCCCGTTTTTCTGAATACCAGAGGGAAGCAGGCTGCACCTATGATGCTTGGCACAATGATGGCCATGGAATAGTAGGAGAAGAGCGTTGCCGAACCTTCTACATAAGTGAAATAGTAGAGCATGTCGGCATTGCGTCCGTAATGGATGAAACCGAAGAGCAACTGTCCTAAAAGGGCGAGCAGATAGGGCTTGTTCTTCATCACGGAGCGAAGCTGCACCTTTAGAGGGAGCTTCTGTCCCACAGGAACTTCTACCACTTCCTTGGTCTTATGGAAGCAGAACAGATGGCAGGCTGCGAAGATGATGCCGTAGAGTACAGCCACAGCCAGATAACCATATTTGTTGTCGCCTGCGCCAAACCAGCTGATGAGCGGAACGGTTACGATGTTGATTACTCCGATGGCCATCATGGCGCTCACCGAACGGCTGGTGTTGAGCTTGGCTCTCTCATCGATGTCTTGCGTCATGGCTCCGCAGAGTGTGCCGTAAGGCAGGTTCACGCAGGTATATCCCAGCACCAGGATGCAGTAGGTTACTGCCATATAGATAATCTTGGCGGTCTGGCTCCATTCCGGATGTGCCCAGAAAGTGAGTATCAGTACCAGTGCCGTGATAGGAGCTCCGAAGAGCAGCCATGGGCGGAATCGTCCCCATCGGGTGTGGGTCTTGTCGGTAAGTGTGCCGATGATTGGGTCGTTGATGGCATCCCAGAATCGGGAAACAAGCATCAGGGTTGCTACGGCACTCATGCTGATTCCGAATACATCGGTGTAGAAAATCATGAGGAAGTTGCCCACGAACATCCAACTGAAGTTGCAGCCTACATCGCCCATTCCATAGGCGAGTTTGCTGATGAAGGGAACCTTTCCCTGTGAATTGTTCTCTTGCGAGTTGCTCATTTGTGAAACATTCGCTTGCATATTGTCATCTTGCGAACTGTTTGCTTGAAATTTAGAATCTTGTTCCATATTCTTTTTCTTAGGTTTGATTGTGATACTTAATGTTGTTTATTCTTTTTTTTTGTGAAGGAATAGAGCGATTTGAGAAATCGTTTTTTCCTTTTCACGCTGCAAAGATAGAACGATTTTGCAGAAGAAACAAGAAAAAAAACGACTCTTTTTTCGCAACCGTTCCCGCAACCGTTCCCATTTTCCGCAACCGTTCCCAAAAAGATTTCTCTGTTTTTTGTTGTTGCTTTCATGGAAAATAAGTATCTTTGCGGGCGCATTTAACAAGAAAGAAAAAGAGATATGGCAAAATATGTAACCATCATGGATATTGCAAGGGAACTGGGGATTTCTAAGTCCACCGTTTCGCGTGCTCTTTCGGGAGATACGGGTAATGTGAAGGCGGAAACCTTGAAGAAGATATTGGAGACAGCAGGACGGATGGGCTATCATCGCAACGAACTGGCTGTGAACTTTCGCCAGCAGAGTACTCATAACATCGGTATCATCATCCCCGAAATCGTAACAACGTTCTATATGACCTTTATCAATGATGCTCAAGCCATCTTGCGAAAGCAGGGGTATAAGGTAATGATTGCCATTCTAACGAGAATCCTGAGCAGGAGAGAGAGAACATTCTGATGATGGAGCAGCTGCGTGTGGATGGCATCCTGATGAGTGCATGCGATAAGGAGCATAATGTGGACCTATATAATAAGGTGATAGAAAGGGGCATTCCCATCGTGTTTTTCGATAGAACGGTGGAGAAGGTAAAGGCTTCACAGGTGCACATGGACGATTACATCATGTCGTTTTTCATGGTGGAGGCTTTGTTGCGCAAGGGGTATAAGCATATTATTCATATCCCGGGACCTGCTTATATCCGAAACAGCTATGAACGATTGAGGGGTTATAGGGATGCGCTGGAAAAGTTTCATATAGAGTATCAGGCGCAAGATGTCTTGTCGCCAGCCTTGTCGGCTGAAGAGGGTAGTTGGGTGATGGAGCGTTTTCTGGAGAAGAATGTGCCTTTGATGCGGTCTTTGGCTTTACGGAGACTGCTGTGTTGGGAGCCAAGAGTGCTATCCAGAAGCGTGGCTTGCGTATTCCGGAGGATGTGGCGCTTTGCTGCATGTCGGGCACAGCCTTGGCTACCTTGGTTCATCCTCAGTTGACGGTAGTGGAGCAGCCTATTGAGAAAATGGCGCAGGAAAGTTGCCGACTGCTGCTGGAGCATATTGCCGATGGTTATAGAAGGATAGAGGAAATTGCATTGAGAGGTGAAACCGTGATAAGGGAATCTACTTAATAAAGGTATCGACTTCTGGAATCTGCATATAAGAAACTGTTTCAGAAAACAGTATAAAAGAAACGGGTGTATCATCTATATAATTGAATGATACACCCGTTTTCTATCTCGTTATCTTAAGCATTTAAACTTAATCTATCTCGTTATCTTAAGCTTCCTCTTCCTCTTCTTCATTCTCCAGCAAGTCGGTACCGAGGTGAGTGGTCTGTTCACGCTTCAAGCGGTCGCGCACTTCCTTAGGCTTGGTGGCGTAGGTAATCATTCGGATAGAATCGTTATAGCTTACGTACTTCCAGAGCCAGTTGAGCATAACCATTACCTTGTTCTTTACGCCAAGGATAGAGCGGAGGTGAACTACCAGCCACAATACCCAGGCAAAGAAGCCCTGGCTGTGGAACTTGCCAAGTTCTACCACTGCCTTGTTTCTTCCGATGGTAGCCATAGAACCCAGGTTCTTGTAGCGGAAAGGCTTGAGCTGGGAATCAGTGGCTCCCTCTGCAATCTTCTGGATATTCTTTGCCAGAAGCGCTGCCTGCTGGATAGCTACCTGAGCCAACTGTGGATGACCGCCAGGATAAGCTGGATCGGCGGTCTGGAGGCACTGGTCGCCGATGGCAAAGAGACCGTCCATGCCAGGAATGCGGTTGAATTCATCTACTACGATTCGGAAACCACGGCCCAGATGGTCGCCATCGATACCCGTGATAGGCTGTGCCTTTACACCTGATACCCAGAGGAAGGTACGGGTAGGAATCTCCTGACCATCCTTCATCATTACCTTGTGGTCCTTGTAGTCGGTTACCATCTTGCCAAACTGTACATCCACACCCATGCTGGTAAGGAATTCGTATGCTTTCTTAGAAGAGTCCTGTGACATTCCGGCGAGCAGTCTGTCGCCCGCTTCCAGGAGATAGATGTGCATCAGAGATGAGTCCATATCAGGATAATCATAAGGAATCACGTAGCGCTTCATTTCAGAGAGGGCTCCGGCTATCTCCACACCTGTAGCACCACCGCCCACAATCACTACGTTCAGCAGTTCCTGTCGCTCTGCTTCCGTGGCACAGGTCAATGCACGCTCCAGGTTACTCAGCACGGCGTTGCGCAATCCCATTGCTTCAGAAACGGTCTTCATCGGAATCGCCCATTTCTCGATGTTGGCATTGCCATAGAAATTGGTGGTGGTTCCTGCTGCGAACACCAGGTAATCGTACTCAATCTTACCGATGGAAGTCTGCAGAATCTTCTTGTCCGGGAACACGGCTCTCGCTTCTGCCATGCGGAAGTAGAAGTTCTTGCGCTTGCGGAAAATCTGGCGGAACGGGAAGGAGATGGAACTTGGATCGATACCTGCCGAGGCAATCTGATAGATAAGCGGAGGGAACTGATGGAAGTTGTTCTTGTCAATCAACACCACTTGCAGGTTTGCATTGCAGAGATCTTCTGCCAAGCGAAGACCACCGAGTCCGCCACCTACGATAACAACTCTCTTCAACTGATTTCTCTTGATATTAATACTCATAACTACTGCTGTTTGTTTGGAATTACTAAATACATATATTTGCTGAAAATTCTATTCTTAGAAGGCATATAGCCTAGTCATCGCTGAAAATTCGACTGCAAAGGTACAACTTTTTTATGAGGTGGCAAAGGAAGATGGGTAGAAATATGGGATTGAAGTTGGTTGCAATCGTTCTCATTTTATATTCTTGCAAATGATGTTGCAGAATGTAATATGCAGATAGCATTTTGGTAGTTGTTCTTGTCTTTTTCCAAGAAAAGTTTTTGATTTTGAAGGAAATGTTGTATTTTTGCATCGACAACTTCAATATTCGAACGTTTATCTTATAAAAACATAATAATGAAACATGTAACTATCAAGGATATAGCCCGTTCGCTCTGCATCTCGGTCTCCACTGTTTCCAGAGCGTTGACGGATGACAAGAACATTCGCAAGGAGACGCGCGAGATGGTGGTGGAAGAGGCAAAGCGACTCGGCTACAAGCGCAATCCGGTGGCGATGAACCTGAAGATGGGGCGTACGAACACCATTGGTGTCATCGTGCCGGAGATGCACACCCCTTATGCTTCGCAGGTGATTAACGGAATACAGGAAGTGCTCTACAAGAAGAACCAGAAGGTGATGATTGCCGAGAGCGATGAGAAGCCGGAGCGGGAGTTGGAGAACCTGAAGATGATGGAGCAGTTTATGGTGGATGGTCTGATAGTGAGCCTCTGCAGCTATCGCAAGAACTTCGAAATGTATCAGCAGTTGGCGGCAGACGGTATGGCGATTGTCTTCTACGACCGCATTCCGTATGGATTGAAAATGCCGCAGGTTGTGGTGGATGATAATGTAGATTCTTATTTCATGGTGGAGCATCTGATTCGCCTGGGCAGGAAGCGCATCGTTTATCTGCAGGGACCAGACGACATTTACAATGCCTATCAGCGAGGCTTAGGTTATCGTGAGGCGATGGAGAAATTCCATCTTTTTGATCCTTCGCTGATCGTGAAAACGGGAATGACCTTTAAGGATGGAGCTGACGCCATCGACCGCCTTATATATAATAAGGTGGAATTTGATGCCGTCTTCGCCTTTACTGATACTTTGGCGATAGGTGCGCAGAATCGGCTCCGTGCCTTGGGCAAACGAGTGCCGGAAGAGATCTTCGTGGCTGGTTTTTCGGGCACGGAACTATCTACCATCGTTTCTCCGCAGATTACTACCATGGAGCCTCCGCTGGAGGAGATGGGCAGAAAGGCGGCAGAACTGGTGATGGAGAAAATCAACAATCCGGAGATGGAGGACAGGCAGGTGGTGCTGAAGACCACGATGCAATGTAGGGAATCTACTGGAGAATAATATTTAAAACGTTTGCAGAAATTGGGAACGTTTGCGGGAACGTTTGCAAGTTTTTTTCGAAAAAAATATCTTTTTATCTCGAAAAAACGAACTATCTTTGCCATCGAAAACGAGAGATAGGCTTGCTGGAAAGACACTTCCAGGTGGCTTGCTTTCGGAAAGAGTAAACAATTAAATAATAACAGCTAACAATAAAAAATTATGGCAAATTTAGTAAATGCAAACGCAGCAAATGCAACTCAAGTAGTGAAAGGTTATGCTTATAACCGCAGTTTGGTAAAGGCAGGTATTCTGCACTTCGGAGTAGGTAACTTCCATCGTGCTCACCTGGAGTTTATGACCAATATGCTCCTCGAGAACAATACCCAGCAGAACTGGGGTATATGTGGAGCAATGATTCTCCCGGGTGATGAGCGCCTCTACCACGCCTTGAAGAAGCAGGACGGCGAATACACCCTTACCGTATGTGGACGCGACGACAGCATCCAGGTTTATCAGTTGGGTGCGCTCGTTGAACTCTATTGGGGTATTGAGGAGCAGGAGCAGATTCTGAACAAGATTGCGTCTAAGGATATTAAGATCATCACCCTCACTATCACCGAAGGCGGATACAACATCTCTCGTCAGAGTGGCGAATTCATGCTCGACAATGCGCAGGTGGCTCACGATATCCAGAATCCAGCCAAGCCGGTTACTGCCTTTGGATATGTTGCCGAGGGATTGCGTCGCCGCAAGGCTGCTGGCAATGGTCCTGTCACCATCCTTTCCTGCGATAATCTGCAGCACAATGGCAATACAGCCCGCAAGGCATTCATGACTTTCGTGGGAGCTCAGGACAAGGAGCTTGCTGCCTGGATGGAGGAGAACGTTACCTTCCCTAACTCAATGGTTGACCGTATTACTCCTGCTACCCGTCCTGATGACATCGAGCGACTGAATGCTCAGAACGGCACTTGCGATGAGGCTCCTGTTTATTGCGAGGACTTCATCCAGTGGGTAGTAGAGGATAACTTTGCGGCCGGTCGCCCTGCTTGGGAAACCGTGGGTGCTCAGATGACTGACGATGTGACTGCCTCGAGAATATGAAGCTTTCTCTCTTGAATGCTTCTCATACATTGCTCTCTTATCCATCTTTCCTCGGCGGTTACCGCAAGGTAGATGCAGCTATGCACGATGAGAGAATCCGTAAGTTTGTACGTGCCTTCATGGACGAAGACATCACTCCTTACGTGCCAGCTCCACAGGATACTGATCTCGAGGCATACAAGCAGTGCCTGGTAGAGCGCTTCGGCAATCGCATGGTCAGCGACCAGGTGGCTCGTCTCTGCTTCGATGGTGCCAGCAAGTTCCCTGTTTATGTGATGCCGAACCTGGAGAAGATGATTGCTGATGATGCTTCAGGCAAGCGTCAGGATGTGGAGTTCAAGCGTGTGGCTTACCTCTTTGCTGCTTACCGTCATTATCTGAAGTATCAGGTAGATGACAATGGTGATGCATTCGAAGTGGCTGATCCATGGCTTACCGTTGATGACCATAAAGCCATCGACAGCGATGATGCGCTCGAATTTCTTGGCATTTCAGCCTTTACAAGCACCAATCTCAAGGCAGCTTCTCATTTCGTAGAGCTTTACCTGAAGATGGTGGAAGACATCAAGGCAAAGGGTGCCATGAAGGTTTTGGAAGAAGAAATCTTGTAATTTATGAAACAATCGATAACGCTCAGGAGTGCAGGACCCTTCCTGCTCCTGACATTCATCTATTTTATAGTGGGCTTCCTTACTACCGTCAACGGTCAGTGTCAGGGCCCCTTGAAGATAGCCTTCCTCTCGGAGGTTACCACTACCAAGAACTCCCTGGCTACGCTTATCTCCTTCGCCTTCTTCCTGGGCTATCTGCTTAATAGTGCGAAGACGGGACGCTTGCTCAACAAGGTGGGCTATAAGAAGACGCTCATCCGTTCGATGCTGGTCATGGTGCTGGGACTTGCCTTCTATCTTGCTTCGGCGCTGATTGCTGAATATTGGGGTGGGGCAGGTGTACATATTTCTCAGGATTTCGTACCATTCGGATATTTCATTTTCCTTTTCGGTTCCTATCTGATGGGTACGTCTGCGGCAATGCTTCAGGTGGTTATCAATCCATACATAGCTGCCTATCCTTTGCCGGGCACTCAACCGGTGCAGCGCATGAACTTCACTTGTGCGGTGAATTCATTCGGTACTACCATCGCTCCTTTCTTCGTAACGGGCGTGATGTTTGCCGGCGTTTCCCTGGATAGTGTTTCTGCCGATCAGCTCACCATTCCTTTTCTGGTGATGATGCTCATCATTGCCTTTACAACATGGAGCACTTCCAAGGCGAATCTTCCTGATATCGAGGGTACGAGAGAGGAAACTCAAGATGTGGAATCTGAAGGAAAGACAACTCCTTCTGATGATTCCAGGAATGCGAAGAAACGCAGCATCTGGTCGTTCCGCCATTTGAAATATGGTGTGATAACCATCTTCTTCTATGTGGGAACCGAGGTGGGAATCGGCAACAATATGAATCTTCATGCGATGGATTTGATGGGGCATGGTTACGATCTTTCTCCAGCCCTTCTTGCCACACTCTATTGGGGAGGATTCATGATAGGTAGAATGGTTTCTGCTGGTTTGAAGAACGTGGCACCTCGTCCTATGCTCATCGCCGTTACGGTGGCGGCAATCGTATTGATGGCCATTTCCATGCTTACCGAAAATCTCTGGCTGATGGCAGTTGTGGGATTGTTCCATAGTGTCATGTGGAGTTGCATCTTCACCTTGGCAGTGGATGGCTTGAAGGAATATACTTCCAAGGCTTCGGGTGTGTTTATGATGGGAGTTTTCGGTGGTGCCGTCTTCCCTGTGCTTCAGGGATTGCTTGCTGATTATATCGGTTCATGGCAGTTCACCTGGCTCGTTCCTCTCTTCTGTGAGTTCGTCATCCTCTGGTATGGACTTGTGGGTTATAAGAAGCAGGAAGTATAAAAGACATTAGTAAGACATAAATTAAGAAGAATATAAAAAACTCGGGATGTTTCCTTTTTCGAAGCATTCCGAGTTTTTTTATTTTTAAGAGTTATTCTGCAATTTGATGATTCATTCTGCAATTTGATGAATCACATAGGTAACTACGCCCCAAATCATGAATCGGTTGGTCTCATCTACCCGGATTGGGGAGAAGTTTTTGTTCCATGGGATGAGCCATCCGAAGGCTCCGCTCTCATCCATCTTGAATTGCTTGATGGTGAATTCGCCATCCACGAAGGCGATGACGAAGTTGCCGTTGGATGGCTCTATCTGCCTGTCTACGATGGCTAGGTCGCCGTCGAGAATGCCTGCATCCTGCATGCTGTCGCCCGAAACACGTACATAGAAGGTGGCCTCACGATGGCGAACCAGAATATCGTTGAGGTCTATCTCTCCCTCCATATAGTCTTGTGCCGGCGAAGGGAAGCCTGCCTTTACGCTTTGTTCTGCCAGCGGAATCGGCATCTTCTCTCCAAATTCCGCAGGGTGAAATGTCAGCTTTATCTTATTATCGTTATTCTTATTCATTTTCTTAGTTTATGGAGCCCATTTTTTGAAAGGGGCTAATTTTGTATCTCATTGGGTTTTCACCTTCAGTATTTCGTTGATGTTCGTAGTGAATCGCTTTGACATGTATTCCCGTTTCAAGTCGAATCGGCAATCGGTGCCTTGTATGGCTTGCCTTATCGTGCCATAGCCGTTCTTGCGGTTGATGGCATCGATGGCTTCCATCAGCGCCTTCTGCCTGGTGCGGTCGATAGGGTCGAAGAGATCCTGCTGGCGAGGATTGTCGGGGGAGATTTGCCACAGGATGACGCCAGCTTTTTTGAAATGGAATGCCAAGTCTGTACGATCAGGCCGTCCGTCGGCTATCGGTTTGGGATATCTAGCTCGAAGGATGGCAAGTGCAGCGCCCACAATCTCATCCTGCGCATTGGTGGCGATGGGTAGGGTGAGGGAGTCGTGAATGGTATATTCGGGTACGTACTCATTGAATCTTGAGGTCCATGCAAATACCGTAATGCCCTGGCATACGCTACCTTGTCTTCTTAATTTCTCAGTACAGCGCACGGCGAAATTGGCCACGGCTTCTTCTACCACATTCTTATCGCTGATGCCCTCATCGGCAAAGCTCCGGCTGGTGCAGATGCTCTTCTTCTGGGGCAATTCCTCGATGCTGATGCAGCTCTCGCCATTCAGTTCCTTCCAGGTTCTCACGGTGGTGATGTTGAAATGGCTGCGCACCCAACTCTCTTTCTTATCGGCAAACTGGGCAGCTGTGCGAATGCCCATATAATCGAGCTTTTTGGAAATCTGTCGTCCGATACCCCATATATCTTCTATAGGGAACAGCGACAAGGCCTTGTGTCTCCGTTCATCGGTATCAATGAGGCAGCAGCCCTGGTAACCCTTGTATTTCTTGGCGAACTTAGAACCGATTTTCGCCAAGGTTTTCGTTTCTGCGATTCCGATGGAGATAGGGATTCCCACGGCTTGGAGCACATCGGCAGAAATCCTGGTGCCGTATTGTTGGAGGAGGGAACCATCTGTGACGGAAGAAAGGTTTTCCACATCGAAAAAGCATTCGTCTATGGAGTACTGGTCGATGTGTGGTGAGTAGTGCGAGAGCATCGACATTACCCTGTTGGAGAGTGAGCCATAGAGCGTGTAGTTGCTGGAGAAGATAGCCACGCCTTCAGCCTCCAGTTTTTCCTTTACCTGATAGAACGGGTCGCCCATCTTATAGCCCAGCGCCTTGGCTTCTTCAGAGCGCGCGATGACGCACCCGTCGTTGTTGCTCAGAACAACCACGGGTTTCCCTATCAGGTCGGGGCGAAACACTCGTTCGCACGAACAGTAGAAGTTATTGCAGTCGGCTAATCCTATCATTCCTTATTTATTCTTTTCGTGTTGCAAAAATACAAAAAATATTCGAAACTCTAGTCTCTATCCCAGATATATTTTTTTCTATGTTTTTTTAGAGAAAAACTTTGTTATTCCGCGATTTATGCTTACCTTTGCACCCGCAATTGGTTCGCAGTCGCCACGTGCCGCTATAGGAATGGGGGTGGACTGCGATTAAAAGGGAATCGGGTGAGAAGCCCGGACAGTCCCGCTGCTGTAAACATCTTCTTCCGAAATGAGGGGCACGAATGCCACCGGGGAAGAACAGGCAAGCATCTAAAAGGTCACTGACATTTTTTCGGGAAGACCGCTTGTCTGATGGATGTAAGTCAGAAGACCTGCCGTTGCCGTCCTTTCTTATCACTGCGCCCTGCAGCTGATAGGAAGATGATTTCATCCAACCCCGTGGGATGGGTTCGTGATGAAGAAAATAGAAACAACAGAATGAAGAAAAAGAAAAAAATAACGCATGTTGCCCTGATAGGCGCCATGTGGATGAGCGGTTTTTCTACCCTCCAGGCTCAGCATCTTGAACCGGTTCGGGCAGGAATGCAGGCTCCGGTAAGCGATTCCCTTCGTACTCGCACGCAGCATCTGGATGATGTGGAGGTGAGAGCGAAGAAGCCCCGTAGTGCCCTTTCGAGCGTGACTCCTGTACAGACCATCACCAGTTCTGAACTTCAGTTGCTGGGCATTACCTCAGTGGGAGATGCTGCCAAACGAATGGCTGGTGTGCAGGTGCGTGACTATGGTGGAATCGGTGGACTGCAGACGGTGAGTGTGAGAAGTCTGGGCGCCTGCCATACGGCGGTGAGCTACGATGGAATCGTGGTGAGCAATATGCAGGCAGGACAGATTGACGTGTCGAGATATTCGCTTTCCAATATCCGCCAGCTCTCGGTGGCAATCGGGCAGGGTAGTGACCTGATGCAGTCGGCTCGGCATTATGCTTCGGCTGGAATCCTGAGCATCGAAAGCCGTGGGATAGACTGGACTTCTCCGCAGCCCTGGCAGCTGAAAGTGAACGCCAAGACAGGTTCCTGGGGCTTGTTCACGCCTTCCCTTCAATATAGCCAGCGGCTCAGCAGTCAGACAGCTCTTACTTTCGACGCCAATATGGTGAGGGCAGATGGAGTCTATCCTTTCACGATTCAGAACGGAAGATACAAGGAGCACCACAAGCGCTATAATTCTGATATTCTGTCGGGGCAGGGAGAGGTGAATCTCTTCCATCGTTGGGATAAAAACGAACTTTCTGCCAAGGTGTCCTATTACAATTCCAAACGTGGATTGCCGGGAGTGGTGATTCTCTACAATTCTGATGCTGAAGAGCGGATGTGGGATGAGAGCTGCTTCGCCCAGATGGTTTGGAAATCGCAGCTGGCTCCCCGTCTTGCGCTGAACGCAAGGTTGAAATACGCTCATACGTGGTCGAAATATGAAGATTACAATGTGAAATATCAGGGCGGAAAACTGACGGATATTGCCCGGCAGAATGAGTATTATGCTTCTGCCACGATAGGTTATAATCTGGGTTGGGGGTGGACAACGGCACTTGCCGAAGATTTCTCCATCGGCGATCTTCGCACCAATGTTGTTTCACAGCCTAATCCTACCCGCTACTCATCGCAGACCGCCTGGTCGCTGAGATGGAAATGGCAGAGATGGCAGGTGGATGGGAATCTTGTAGGAACCTACATTTCCGAAAAAGCTTCGAAAGAGGATAAAGGTTCTTCCGACTCATCCTCATCTTCCGGTTCTTCCGGCTCATCCTCTTCAGTAAATGCCCGGATTCCTGCCGACCGAAAGCGGATTTCGCCAAGCATCGCCATGAACTATCGTCTGCTTGCCGATGAAACGCTCTATCTCAGGGCGATGATGAAGAGCACCTATCGCGTGCCGACTTTCACGGATATGTATTACCTGCACATCGGCAATACGAATCTCAAACCTGAGAATGCTACGGAATGGAACCTCGGTGTAACTTGGGCGCATCAGTTAGAGGGAAATCGCTGCGGAATCCGACTCGTGGAATCAGTCTGCAAGCCACTCTTGACACCTATTATAATAAGGTGACGGATAAGATTGTGGCTTTCCCGACTACCTATGTATGGAAGATGGTGAATTTCGGACGAGTGGAAATCAAGGGCGTAGATGCTACGGTTTCGCTCGGTGTTCCGATGGGACGGAAGATGGCTTTGGATGTGGATGCTTCCTACACCTATCAGTATGCGGTGGATAAGACGGACAGCAAGAAGGGCTATTACCGCCATCAGTTACCTTATACGCCTCGCCATTCGGGCAATGTTTCTGCCGTATGGCGCAATCCCTGGGTGTCTGTGGGATGGCAGATGCAGGCTGTGGGCGAGCGATGGAGCATGATACAGTGCACGGATGAATATCGGATGAAAGCGTATCAGGAGCATACTTTCACCTTATCGAGAGAGTTTTCGCTCGGAAAGAGAAAGAGGAATGCTGAGTCGGGCAGTGACCTGAAACTCAGTTTCTCCCTGCTCAATGCCTTCAACAAGCAATATGAGGTAATTAAGTATTATCCGATGCCGGGCAGGAGTTGGCAAGCCACAGCTTCGCTTACCTTATAGAAAGCCGGATGGTTGGAAAACGGAATAGAAATCTGAATAGAAAACTGAAAGTGAGAAAAAATAATATTCAATATAACAAATAGAGAATGAAAATGAAAAAAATGAAATTGAGAAGTTTGTTTATGGCAATCATCTGCGGATTGATGATTGCTGCTGGTTTTACATCATGTAGTGATGATGAGGAGGATAATTCATGGAAGGAGGGATCTAAGGTAGATCTTCCTCAGTATCGTGCCTTCGTTCTGTCAGAGGGTAGCTATGGTAAGAACAATAGCCATCTCTTCTTTGTGGATCCTCAGACTGATCAGCCTTTTGAGAAGGATATCTATTTGACTCAGAATGGTAAGGGATTGGGTGATACTGCCAATGATATGATTGAGGAAGATGGCAACATCTACGTGGTAGTAAATGTTTCCAAGAAACTCCTGAAGCTGAATGGTTCTGGTGTTCAGCAGGCAGAGTACAGCTTTGATGAGAAGTTGGGTGAGCCTCGCTACATCTGCGAAGAGGATGGTAAGCTCTATGTTTCCAGCTATGGTGGCTATGTAAGCCGTTTCGATGCAAAGACCTTGGCTTTGGAGGCTTCTGTAAAGGTAGATGCTAACCCAGAGGAGCTTGTTGAGGAAGATGATGTAATCTACGTAGTATGTTCTGGTTATGGCTCTGGCAAGACTCTCTGCACCATCAATACCAAGACTTTCGATAAGGCTGAGTCTATTGAAATCGTCAACAATCCTCAGCGTATCGTAGAGAGCGATGATCATATCTACGTTCTTGCTGGCAGCCCATCTTATAATCCTGCCAACTACGATTATTCTACAGCTGTCTATACTTACAATCCTCAGACTAAGAAGTGCGATTATATTGCCAACGCTACCAAGATGATGGCTTATGATGGCAACCTCTACTTCACCAATTCTACATCACCTAATTGGGTGACTTACACCACTACCTACAACATCTACGATGCTAAGAGCAAGCAGGTTTCTACCTGGAATCTGAAGAATATCCCAGCTGAGGTAGCTGGTAACACTGTATATATGATTGAGCGCAATCCATACGATGGCAGTTTCTATCTCGCATATACAGACTATGCTAGCAACAGCACCATCTGTCACTTTACTGCTGCAGGTGAGTACAAGAGTAAATTCGATGCAGGTGGCATTAATGCAACTCAATGTTGTTCTTGAGATAATCAGCTTGCTGAAGAATGAAATCCTATGAAAAGTAGGAAATTCCAGAAAATCATAGGAGGATAAGAAGGAAAATCCCCGAAAGGCTTGGGCTTTTCGGGGATTTTTTGTAATTTTGCCTTATATTAATAAGATAAAAACGAAATGGTATGAAAAATATGTTGGCATTGAGTCAGGAGCGTTTCTCGGCTCGCAAGTTTACCTCCGAGGCAGTAAGTCAGGAGGATGTGGATTACATCATGGAGTGTGTGCGACTGGCTCCATCGGCAGTGAACAGACAGCCTTGGCATTGGCTCATCGTCCGCTCGGATGAGGCTAAGGAGAAACTCCAGGAGTGCTACGACCGTGAGTGGTTCAAGACAGCCCCAATGTATATTGTGGGAATGAAGAACGTGAATGAGAACTGGGTTCGCAGATACGATGAGAAGCCTCATGGAGATATTGACGTGGCAATAGCTGCCGAGCACCTCTGTCTGGCTGCCACCGAAAGAGGTCTGGGCACCTGCTGGGTCTGCAATTATGATACAGACAAGATGCAGCAGTTTTTCCCTCGTGAAGGTTTCGAGGCTGTAGTGATTATCCCTCTCGGTCATATTGCTGAGGATTGTCCTCATGCCGAGAAGAAGCGCAAGGAAATGAACGAGATCGTGGAAGAAATCTAAAAACGAAGCTAATGGAAATGAACGAAGAATCCATCCTGGCATGGAACATCATAGAAAAGACCAGCGCTAACCTCTTCCTTACGGGCAAGGCAGGCACAGGTAAAACAACCTTCTTGAAACAGCTCAAGGAGAAGTCGCCTAAACGAATGGTGGTGCTTGCCCCAACAGGCATTGCCGCCATCAACGCCGGAGGAATGACCATTCATTCGTTCTTCCAGCTTCCTTTTTCGCCATATATTCCGGGTACAACCTTTGGAGGTGGCGAACAGAAACGCTATCAGTTCAGCAAACTCAAGCGAAACATCATCCGAAGCATCGACCTGCTGGTCATCGATGAAATCAGTATGGTACGCAGCGATTTGCTCGACGCCATCGACTCGGTGCTTCGCCAGTACCGCAAGCGCCACGACCTGCCTTTTGGCGGTGTGCAGCTCCTGATGATAGGCGATCTGCAGCAGTTGGCACCAGTGGTTACGGCACAGGAGGAACAGCTTCTGAAAGAGCATTACGATACTCCCTTCTTCTTCAGCAGCAATGCGCTGAAGCAGGTGGGCTATCTTACCGTAGAGCTCAAGAAGGTTTACCGCCAGCAGGACGAGCAGTTTATCTCCCTGCTCAATCAGATCAGGGAGAACAGGGCTTCGGATGCTACCTTGCAGGCATTGAACCAGCGTTTTATCCCTAATTTCGAACCGCCGAAGAACAGTAACTTCATCCGCCTGACCACTCATAATGCGCCAGCCCAGTACATCAATGAGCAGCAGCTTGCCGCCTTGCCATCCAGGGCTTTTTCCTATACGGCAGAGGTAGAGGATAACTTCCCGGAATCATCTTATCCGGCTGATTTCATGCTTACCCTGAAGCCCGGAGCACAGGTGATGTTTATCAAGAACGACCCGCAGCACCGCTTCTATAATGGTATGATTGGTGAGGTGATCGGTGTGAAACCCGATGAAGAAGGAGATAAGATCATCGTGCGCAGCAAGGATTCTGATGAGGAGTTTGAGCTGGAGAAGATGGAGTGGGTGAATGCGAAATATACGATCAATGAGGAGACCAAGGAGATAGAGGAGACGGTAGAGGGAAAATTCCGACAGTATCCTTTGCGCCTGGCTTGGGCGATTACCATCCACAAGAGTCAGGGCCTTACCTTCGAACACGCCATCATCGATGCTTCCCATTCCTTTACCCATGGTCAGACCTACGTGGCTTTGAGCCGCTGCAAGACCTTGGAGGGAATGGTGCTCAGTCAGCCTCTGTCTCGTGGAGCCATCATCAGCAGTCAGACGGTGGATGCTTTCAACAGTCAACTTGCTGCGCCTACCCAGAAGCAGATCAGCTATCTGGAGCAGCAATACGTGCTTCACTGCATCGGCGAGCTTTTTGATTTCTATGCTATTAGCGGAAGTTACGAGCACCTGATGCGCTGTCTGGTAGAATTCTTCAACAGCAAATATCCTCGTGTGGTGAGCGAGTATCAGAAGTTGCAGGTGGTGCTGAAGAGTCTGATAGGTGTTTCTGATAAGTTCCGTCTGCAATATACCCGCATGCTTTCCCAGAATCCTGATATCCTTCAGGCAGAACTGCAGGAGCGTATTCACAAGGGTGCTGAGTATTTCTTTGATAAGATAGGTATTCTGAGCGATTTGATCAGAAAGTCGAATCTCGATACGGATAATAAGGTAGCAAAGAAACAGTTCCAGGACCGCTTCTCTGTCTTTTCTGAGGATGTGAAGTTGAAGGAACGTCTTTTGAAATACGAGCGCAGCGCTGTGTTTACGGTGACTGATTATCTGAAGAAGAAGGCGCAGTTTATGTTGCTGGATGAAATGGGCGAAGGCGCGTCTTCAAGTGCAGGTTATGCTTCTGGTAGAAAAGCCAGAAAGCAGAAGAAATCAAATGAGCCGAAGGAGCCGAAGATTCCAACCAAGGAGGTGAGTTTCAATCTTTATCAGCAGGGAATGACTGTGGATCAGATTGCTGCAGAACGTGGTTTTACCAAAGGCACCATCATCGGTCATCTTACCTCATACGTAAAGGAAGGAAAGGTGGGATTGCGTGCGTTGATTTCTAGTGCCCACGAAAAGAAAATCCGTGAATTCATGGAGGCTCATCCCGAGATGGAGCATTTCAGCGAAATCAAGGAAGCATTGGGAACCGGCATTGATTATTACGAAATCAAACTGGTACGTGATTTAATGGAGGAGGAATAAAGGTCTTCCTCTCACCATTAAATCATTATATCTTTTTATATTGATTGATAGAACTTTCGTCGGTAAGCCCCATACGCCCTGAAAGGGCAGAAGCTCATAGCCCAGGGCACTCGCCCTGGGTTTTGTAATGGATTTAAACTTGTCGCCCTGTAAGGGCAAAAGCTTCTCTTGGCTGGTCTAGAGTTGGGCTACAGCCTTTTCCAGCTGTTGCAAAGCCTGCTTGAGAATGCTTCTAGGAGTTGCTACGTTCAGTCGCATGAAGCCTTCGCCGCCAGGACCGAACATTTCACCATCATTCAGCGCCAGGTGCGCCTTGTCGATGAATAAATCGAGAAGCGCATCGTGGGAGAGATGCAGGTCTCGGCAGTTGAGCCAGACCAGGAAGGAAGCCTGTGGACGCAACGGACGAATGCCCGGAATATGCTCGCGGCAGTAATCCTCTACGAATCGGATGTTTTCCTCTATATAGGCAAGCATCTTCTTTCTCCATTCCTCACCCTTGCGGAAAGCGGCGATGGTGGCGATAGGAGCGAAGAGGGTTGGCTCATCCAGTTCGTTGGCACTCAGCCAAGGATAGAATTTCCTGCGGATTTCTTCGTTTGGAACGATGGCGTAGCTGCTTACGATTCCAGCAATGTTGAAGGTCTTGGAAGGAGCCTGGAAGGTGATGCTGATGTTGCGCGCCTTGTCGGAAACCGAAGCAAATGGGATGTGCTTGTGTCCGAACAGAGCCATGTCCGCATGAATCTCATCGCTGATAACGAGCAGATGATGTTCGTAGCAGAAGTCGGCAAGTCGCTGCAGGGTTTCCTTGCTCCAGGTAATACCGCCCGGATTATGAGGATTGCAGAGAATCAGGATCTTGCACTTCTCATCATAGATTTTCTCCAGGTTTTCGAAATCCATCTCGTAATATCCATCCTCCTTCATCTTCAGCGGATTGAAGACCACCTCTCTGCCGTTACCCTCTGGAGTGAGGCGGAATGGGTGATAAACGGGTGGCTGGATGATGACTTTCTCATCAGGACGGGTGAAGACATTCACCACGAGTCCGATACCTTTTACAATACCTGGAATGAAGCGGATCCACTCTCGCTTCACATCCCACTGGTGGTGGTCATGCACCCAGTCGATGATGCTGGGCAGATAATCTTCCGGCTCCATAGTGTAGCCGAAAAGAGAGTGTTCTAATCTTGCCTTGAGGGCATCTGTAATGAAAGATGGGGTCTCGAAATCCATATCGGCTACCCAGAGTGGCAGCAGATCATCTCGTCCCCAGCGGGGCAGCAGGGCGCCATGCTTCAGGTCGTCGCTGCCCGAACGGTCTATGATCTTATCGAAATCGTACATGTACTTTGAACTTTGAACATTGAACTTTATGATTAGTCTCCAGTTGGTGATCTCTAATTCTTAACTATCAACTATTAACTATTAACTATCATCTATCAATTATCAACTATCAATTATAAACTTTCAGCCGCCTGCTTAATGTCTTCGAAGAGGTCGTCAACATCTTCCAGACCGACGCTGAGTCGGATGGTGGTGTCTTTTACATCCATCGACTTACGCATATTCTCGGAAAATGCACCGAAGATGGTGCTTGCCGGATGAATGGCGAGCGAACGGTTGTCGAAGAGATTGGTGGCACGATGGATGAGCTTCAGATTGTTGAGGAAACTGAAGCAGGCTTCCTTGCTTTCCAAATCAATGCAGATCATAGCTCCCGCCGTTTTGCCAAACTGGCGCTGCGCCAACTTGTGGTAAGGATTATCTTCCAAACCTACATAGTTTACATACTGAATCTGAGGTAGAGTGCGCAGCTTTTTTGCAAGTTCCAGGGCATTGCCGCTCTGAACACGATAGCGCGCATCGAGCGTTTCGAGTCCGATGGTCTGCATATAAGCTACCTGTGGAGTCATGTAGGCGCCGAAGTTGAAGAGCATTTCTCTATAGAGACGCTTGGCGAAATCGCCGTTGTAAGGAGTTCCGTAGTCGATGACCAGACCTCCGAGCGAAGTAGCACCACCACTTACATATTTAGAGCTGGAAACCACCTCAATATCTACTCCCAGATTCTTAGCCGAGAACTGTGTGAAAGGAATCACGGTAGAATCCACTACCAGCGGAATTTTCTTTTCGTGAGCCACTTCCGAGATGGCTTTCAGGTCGGCAACCTCCAACTGTGGGTTGGTCAGGATTTCAAGGAAGACGCAGCAGGTGTCATCATCGATGGCTTCACGTACCTCCTCGATATTGGTTAAATCGCGCAAGCGGACCTTTACACCAAAACGGCGCAGGGTAGCTACGAGCAGGGCGTAGGTGTTGCCGAAGAGATGCTTCGAGGTAACGATGTTCTTGCCCTGTGCAGCCAAGGACATGAATGTGTTGCTGATAGCCGCCATTCCTGAGTTGAAGGCTGTGGCGTGGGCTGCATCGGTGAGGGCTGCCACTCGGCGCTCCAGGTTGGTTACCGTAGGATTCTCCACGCGGGAGTAATCGGGAGCTTTGATCTTGTCGGTGAATGCTTCAGCCATGACGGCAGCATTGTCGAATTCGTAGGCAAGGGTGTTATATACTGGAACGCTCAGCGAATCGTAAGCATCGCGGCGTTCGTATTCCAAATGAATGGCTTGCGTTTGTTTCTTCATTTTTTATGATTTTATGTGATATTTTGTTTGCAAAAGTACAAAAAAGAAATTAAATAGACAATAGATAGCATAAAAAAACGAGTTGCGAATGCTTTTTTTATGCATTGCAACTCGTTCGAGAGAGTGTATTGATTATTCTATTCTATGTTTCCGATAGTTCCTGGGTTTGTTAGTTTCCATTCATTCCACCCGTCTGGATTCCCTGCTTTTCTTCCAGGAAATCGTTCTTGATGTTGGATTTCGCCTGCTGGAATTGCTTCTTGGTGTTGCCGAATTTCCAGGTAAGAGTGAGACTGATCTGGCGCAGAGGCACCTTCACCATCATATTCTGCACATAGTCTGAACCCACGGTCTTCTGCTTGATGTTGAGCTTGTCGTCGGTTGGTGTGAGGAACATCAGACTCAGGTCCAGCTTATCCTTGACGATGGATTTGGAGAGGGTGGAGTAGAAGAAAGCCATTCCGCTCTGATAGCCCTGCAGGTTCTGCTGCTTGCTCTGAATGATGCTTCCTACCGTCCATTGCAGTTCCCAAGGCAGAGTCTGTTGCAGATTGATCATCGTACTGCTGTTCCAGCCATGGTTCTTCCATCCCAGGATTTCGCTGCGCAGGTCGTTGTAGCTCAGACTCTCGTTCAGCATCAGTCTCGTCTTCTTGAACACCAGCCAGTTGGCAAAGACATTCAGACTGGCGTTGCGAGTCTTCGAAACATTGCCGTAGGTGGTGTTGAGCAGATTGTCTGCATCGATGAACGAATACTGCTCTATCTGGTTGTTGCAGAATCCATAGCCTAGAGTCGTGCTCAGGATGAATCTAGGGTTGTAATAATTGAACACCATGTTCAACTGATGCGACTTCACCACGTCGAGGTCTGTATTACCATAGCTGATGGCGGTAGGATTACTGCGATCTACATACGGGTTGAGATAGGTGATTCCCGGACGGGTGATTCTCATGCTGTAGTTCACGCCGAGATTCACTCCTGGAGTGATGCTGTAGGAGAGGCTGGCGCTCGGCACGAAGTTGCCGTAGTTCTTGTCGAAGTTGTCGCCCTTGCCCTGCTCGAATTTCACTTTCTCCCAGGTCTGTTCGTATCGGGTTCCCAGCATGGTTCCAATCTTTCCGAAGTTTCCTTTCCATTCAGCATAGGCAGCCAGGATGTTCTGGGTGTTCTTATACTCCATACTGTTGGCAGGATTCAGCGTTTCGCTTTTATCTTCAGCCACGTCGTAGTAGCGGGAATCGCTCTTGTTGATGCGGGCAATATACTTGGCTCCGAAGTTCAGACGCTGGGTGGCGCTGAGCGAATGGGTGAAGTCTGCCTGGAATGTATGTTCCGTTCCGCGTGTCTTGCTCTTCGAGAGAAGATCGTGGAGCTGGAGAGCCGTCACATGACTGATATCGTCGTAGAACGTATAATTGTCGGTGTGAGAAGGGTTGGTGCTGAAAAGATAGCTGAGGATGAGATAGTTCGTGCGCTCCTTGTTGAAGAATCGCTGATAATCGAGACTTCCGTTGAAGGAGGTGTTGCCCATATCCTGCTTCATCTCATTGCCGTATTCGAATCCTTCGCCGTAGATTCCGCCTGCCATCTTCGTGAGAGGGTGACCCGTAATCTTCTGGTTGAAGGTGGTCAGACCAGCCGTGGCACTGATGTTGCTCAGCGAATCGAGTTCGTAGCTCAGACTGATGTTGCCCATGGAGAAGGGCTGCTTCATATCCGAATTCTGATAGTAGTTCATCGTGCTTCCATCCTTCTGGATTCGGTCGAAGGAGATGGTGGTTCCATCCATGCGCTGATGATTGTACATTCCGTTGGCACTGTAGGTAAGCTTGCCCTGCTGACCGCTGATGAAGGCGGAGATGCGCTGCGTCTGGTTGCCGGCAGCAGCACTGATGTTGCCATTATAGCCATTGCTGAGGTCGTTGCCTCCGGCGCCGTTCACGGCTTGCTTGTTGAGTACGATATTGAGCACGCCTCCCGTACCTTCAGCATCATACTTGGCTCCCGGATTGGTGATTACCTCAATGTTCTTGACCATGGTAGCCGGCATTGCCTTGAAAATCTGCGAAGGGGTGGCTGAGAACATCGGGTTGGGTTTTCCATCCACATACACCTTGAAGCTGGATGAACCGTTCACGGTAATGTTATCCTGTCCATCCACGGTAACCATCGGCACCTTGCGCAGCATGTCGAGAACGGTAGAAGCCTTGGCGTCAGCATCCTGTTGCACGTTGTAGGTCATCTTGTCGGTCTCCATCTTTACCAGCGGCTTGGATGCAACCACGGTAACTGCGTTGAGATCCACGTCTTTCCAGAGGGAATCTGTGACCTCAGCATCGCTCTGCGCGAAACTTTCTAGCGAGCAGACGAGCAGAGTACTCATCAAAATCATATTTTTCTTATTCATATTCTTCGTTTTAAAATATCCTTGTTTGTTAACTATCTTTTTGCCTTTTTGTTTGTTTGACGATGCAAAGATAATAGATTCTTTTGGACTGGCAATGACTCTGGGAGGGTTTAACCCAACAATAACTTTCTGAAAGCTGTCCTTAACGTTGAAATAACATAAATTTATCAGAAACCCTGCAAAAAGCATAAAATGTAAGCCATTCATTCGTTTATCTCAACTTTATTTTGTAATTTCGCAACGAAATAGAAAAATCAGCGTTTCTTGGATGATCATAGAATAAACAATAGAATAAAAATATAAATCAGTTATGATGAAATCAACTAAAATGAGTCTCAGGGCTCTTACGTTTAGTGCGGCACTCTGTGCTTCGCTCGGAACATCGCTTTCTGCCTTTGCCGAGACCATCGAAGTGCAGAAGCTGAAACATGCAGGTCCTTATCCTGTAGCTACCCCTTGGATGGCGGATAGCGTGAATGTGAAGGGTGAGAAATTCTCGATGAAGGGTATGCTCGACTCTCCGCTCTCGTTTACCTTATTGAATAATGGTAAGGAGGTGGCTGCTTCTCAGCTCCTGGCTGATAGCAGGCAGAATGCTCTTCACCTGGCTTCGTTCACCATTTCGAACACCAGCCGTACCCAGGCTACCATCGAGGTGAAGGGATTGAAGCAGTATCGCCTCTTTGTGGATGGAGAGCAGGTGAAAGTGAATGGCGATAAGGCAGAGACAGTCCTGATGCCTTCTACCCATACCGTGGTCATCAAGTACCTCACCGCTTCATCTGCCGATGCTTCCGCTTCAGAAAAGAATGCATCAGAAAAATCATCTTCTTCAGAAAAGAAAGCTGATCAGAATTTCAAGATCAGCATTACTGCGGCAGATGGCAAGCAGCTGAGTGTGGGCGAATCTTCTGCCAGCACCAAGCGTACCTTTAATATATACGATGTAATCTGCATGCCTAACTATGCGAGCGTTCAGATGTCGCCAAACGGCAAGTTCATGATCGTGAGCAAGACTTGGGTAGATCGTCAGGGCAAGAACCATAGCGTCAATGAATTGAGAAACTGTCAGACCAACAAGGTGGTTGCTTCTTTCGAGGAAAGTGTAAGATGGATGCCTCGTACCAACAAACTGTATTTTACCGAGAAGGCGAGCGACAGTTCCATTGCCGGCGAAGGAAAGGCAGATGGCGAAGTTCAGCTGATTACCATCAATCCGATGAATATGGAGCGAGAGGTGTTGGCGGCAAACATTCCGGAGGGATGGTTCCAGTTTACTCCAGATGAGAAATCGCTCATCTATACGCTCTATGAGGAAGGCAGAAAGAAGGATCCTCAGGTGTACGATGTAAAGGAACCTGATGACCGTCAGCCAGGATGGAGAACCCGCAGCTATCTGGCTAAGTATGATCTGGCTTCAGGCATTCTCCAGCCGCTTACCTTCGGCTACCATAATGTTTATCTCAACGATATTTCCGCAGATTCCCGCTATCTGCTCATCGGCAAGAGCGAGGAGCGCCTTACCAAGCGTCCTACTACTCTCAACTCCCTCTATCGTCTCGATCTGAACGATATGAGTGTTGAGGCGCTGGTAGAGAAGGGTGAATTCCTGAACAGTGCCCAGTTCTCTCCAGACGGCAAGAGCATTCTCGTTACCGGTTCGCCTGAGGCTTTCGATGGAATTGGAAAGAATGTGGAGGAGGGACAGATTCCTAGCATGGTTGACACCCAGCTCTATCTGATGAATCTGGCGGATAAGAAGGTTCGTCCGATGACCAAGAATTTCAATCCTAACGTGCAGAGCGTGGATTGGAGTAAGGCGGATGGCAATATTTACTTTACAGCCGAGGATAAAGACTGCATGCATCTCTTCCAGCTGAACCCTAAGTCTGGCAAGTTTACTTTGCTCAAGACTCCAGAGGAGAACATCAAGAGCTTCTCCATCGCAGCGGCTGCTCCGGAAATGGCATTCTCAGGACAGAGCGCATCCAATGCCGACCGACTCTACAAGATGAGCACCAAGGCGCAGAAGTCGCTGCTCGTAGATGATCTCAGTGCCCGTCTGCTGAAAGACATCGAGCTGGGCGAGTGCAAGGCTTGGAACTTCGTGAATTCCCGTGGCGATACCCTTTGCTGCCGTTACTATCTGCCACCTCATTTCGATGCTTCCAAGAAGTATCCGATGGTGGTGAACTACTATGGCGGTTGCAGTCCTACCACCCGTATGTTCCAGAGCCGCTATCCTCATCATGTCTATGCAGCGATGGGTTATGTGGTTCTGATCGTGAACCCAAGCGGAGCCACCGGTTTCGGTCAGAAGTTCTCTGCCCGCCATGTGGATACTGCCGGCGAGGGAGTGGCTGAGGATATTATCTCCAGCACCCAGGCATTCTGCGATGAGCATAGTTTCGTAAACCGCAAGAAGATAGGTTGCATCGGCGCCAGCTACGGCGGTTTCATGACCCAGTATCTTCAGACCAAGACCGATCTCTTTGCCGCAGCCATTTCTCATGCCGGCATCAGCGACCATACCAGCTATTGGGGCGAAGGCTATTGGGGATACAGCTACAGCGAGGTTTCCATGGCGAACGAGTATCCTTGGACCAACAAGCATCTCTTCGTAGATCAGAGTCCGCTCTACAATGCAGACAAGATTCATACTCCATTGCTCTTCGTGCATGGAACAGCCGATAATAATGTGCCTGTGGGAGAGAGTATTCAGCTCTATACGGCTTTGAAGCTCCTTGGCCGTCCAACGGCGATGGTTCTGGTAGATGGTCAGGATCACCACATCATCGATTATGAAAAGCGCATCAAGTGGCAGAACACCATCTTCGCATGGTTTGCCAAGTGGCTGCAGGATGATGGCAGCTGGTGGAAAGAGATGTATGGAGAGGAGAAAATGTAAAAAAAAAGGTGTGTCATAAGTCCTGATAATGGCAACCGAGGACGGGCTGAAAGCCCAAAAGCTCCTAGCCCAGGGCAGCGCCCTGGGTTTTAGAACAAATACAAAAAGTCGCCCTGAAAGGGCAAAAG
>NZ_QSIG01000037.1:0-31809 GCF_003468525.1 Prevotella sp. AM34-19LB
AATGCTTCGTTCACATCACTAAATGTTGCCAAGGTAACTATGAAGGAGATGGGAATGGAATATTCTATGTCTTCATTCAAGTCACTGATGACCAACATTTATCTGGTGAGACGAATTTTTAAAGCATGCGGGTACATCCCGAACCGAACTTTAATTAGCAAGATTTTCAAAGATCTCTCGTGCTTACAGCGTATAGCTGCTTAGCACATTATTGAATTATTAACGAACTATTGTATAAGAATGTGGAATAAGTATAAGAAAAAGAATGAGATTAAAATTTTAGTAATATGGATTTAAAAGCTATACAGCAATTGTTGCAAGAGGCTCAGCCTATCTTACAGAAAAGTAAGGCTGAGATGAAAGAGCGTGAGGCAAAAGGCGAATATTTCAATGTTTTTGAAAATTTGCATTTTACACGCCCTGAGGAACATCTGCATACCCCTTTTCTTCGTATGCTGCTTGATAAGGATGCCAATCATGGAGTAGGGAAAGGCTTCTTGGAGGCTTTCCTGAATATGGTTGAGAAAAAGTTGAAGTCTGGTTTTCAATATGATATCAATTCGAGTCATGTTGAATATAAAGACAAACACATTGGTGAAGTAAAAATATCAGAGAAAGATGGAGAGTCTACAGGTGGAGATATTGACATTTTTCTATATGATGAGAAAGGGCATGCTATCATCATTGAAAACAAGTTTGATAGATATGGCAATTCTGCTCAAGATCAACCAAGACAACTTGAGCGATATCATAATTTCGGAAAAAAAGAATATAAGGATAATTTTATCTTGATATATCTCACTCCGTCTGGTCAAGATGCTTCTGAGTATTCTACGGGTCCTAATAAAATAACTTATTATCCGATGAGTTATGACCTATCGGATGATAAGCCAAATATCTTATCTTGGCTTAAGAAGTGCTTGGATATATCAAAAGGATGCCCTCGCATTCATGAAGTGATTAAGCAATATATAACTTATATAAAAAATACAAGACAGATTATGGAAGATGAATTATTGAATTTGTTACTTTCTGAAGAAAATGTAGATGTAACACTTGGTATCTTACGTGATGGACAAAAGATAAAAGAGAAAATCAGAAAAGACTTCTGCAATCAGCTTGTGAATTTGGCAGGTGAATACGGTCTTGAACTTCGTCAACAATATGATGGTAATATCGTTACGTGGAATAGTGATTATGGTTGGATGATTTTCGTAGGTAAGAAGAGACTTCAATCACAAGTAGGATTTGTGGTTGGAAATTATTCACGCACAAACTCAGAATATGGCGGAATGTTATATGGCTTGTCTATCATTAATGGGTATTTCTCAAATTTAGGAGAGTTGAAGAATGTATTTAAGATTGAATCAAGTGATCCTAATGTTCAACCTTTGTTTGGTCCCGAGAAAGAATACCATCAACTTCCTGAAAATAAGGGGAATTTTGAAAGAGAATTTCCTTTTGGATATTCATTTTTGTATGATGAAGATAGAGCGATGGTTAAAAAATGGTATGATTGGGATGATGTCCAGACTTTGGCTGATATGCGCAATGGCAAGATGCTTGATTTTATGAGAACCCGTTTTGAAATTCTGAAAAATAATGGTATCATAGACAAGCTGTAGTTTATAACAACCAAGCATCATTCTCATGAAAGAAATCGCATTTGATTCTTTGCTGCTGATAGCTGCTGACGATGTTAGTCAGCAAGCTATCAATCAGCTTCGCTCAGAAGGAATATATTCCATCGAGAACCGTTCTTGCACACTTATCAATATGATACTGGTATCTGCTGCCGAAGGAGCAGAACATATTCATCAGGTATTGGAGAACCACGAATGTGCCAGAAAGAATGTAGTCGTAAAGATGACTCCGGAACTCAGCATCAAGGATGAATCTGATATAGATTCTATCTTGTCTTTTCAGCAAAATCCAGGCTGTAATCCATATATGGAGTTGAAGCACTTCTTGCAAGTGTACCATGAGAATGTGGAGATTCATGGTATGGTAGGCTTTGATTTCAGAAGTTTCTCCGATATCATCAGAGGAAAGAATGTGGTATCTGTCTATTCGTATGAATATCAAGACGACATAGCTGAGGCTATCAGCCATCTAAAGTCAGTCAATTTAAAAGACAATGGCAAATATCTTCTATCGTTTACAGTAGGTAAGTATGATGAGAAGACTCTATCCAGGCATTTGGCTTCTCTCAATGAATACATGGATGCTTTCCCCGAAGAGAGCAGCCTCTACTGGACATACAGAGTAGCAGCTTCGCAAAAAGTAACTTTGTTTGCTTCTATATCTTCAGGGCAATAAAAGGAAACGTTGATGAAGGAAGAATTCCCTCCGTAAGTATATTAGCTTCATCAAGCATCGAAAGTAGTTTCATCAGACACCGAAACTACTTTCGATGGACGATGAAGCTAACTTCGTTTTTGGGCTTCTTTTCCTAATAAATTTTAGAATAAGCTTGGCTAATTCAGATTTTCTTCGTAACTTAGCAGCGCAAAACGTAAAGCATGTAGGAATATGGCAAAAATAGTAAATAAATATCCTGTAGGAATTCAGACATTTGAAAAAATCCGCGAGAATGGCTATCTCTATATAGATAAGACCAAATATATCGTGGATTTCAGGGAAAAGCAGATGTCGTATGTCTTTCTGAGTCGTCCAAGACGATTCGGCAAGTCGCTCTTTGCCTCTACCCTTCAGGCTTATTTTGAGGGAAGAAAGGAACTTTTCGAGGGATTGGCCATTGCTGATTATGAGAAAGATTGGGTGAAGCATCCTGTGCTCCACTTCGACCTGAGCGGTGCCAAGCATTTTGATGAGGAAGGCTTGAAGCATTATCTCGACTTGCAGCTGAAACCATACGAAAAGCTCTATGGCAGGGATGATGATGAATTGTATCCAAACGACCGACTGGATGGAATCGTAAAGCGAGCTTACAAGCAGACGGGCGAAAAGGTGGTTGTCATTATTGATGAATATGATGCCCCATTGCTGGATGTTGTGCATGAGGAGGATGGTCTCAAGCAGTTGCGTCTTATTATGCAGAACTTCTACAGTCCTCTGAAAAAGCTCGACCCATACCTGGAGTTCACCTTCATCACCGGTATCACCAAGTTCTCGCAGCTCAGCATCTTCAGCGAACTCAACAACCTCGATAATATCAGCATGTTCGACCAGTATTCGGCTATCTGTGGTATCAGCAAGACGGAACTTACTACGCAGATGAAACCGGATATTGAGGCTATGGGTGAAGCTCTTGGTATGACGTATGAGGAATGCCTGGCAGAGCTGACGCAATTCTACGACGGTTATCATTTCAGCGAGAATTCAGAAGATGTTTTCAATCCGTTCAGTCTGGTAAAGGCATTGAATGCACGCAAGATTGCTCCTTACTGGTTTGGCTCCGGAACTCCATCCTTCCTCTTGAAACTATTGGATAAGTATCATGTCAACCTGGCTTCTCTGGAGAGCCAGGAGGTAGTACTGAACTCCTTTGATCTATCTACGGAAGAAATGACGGATGCCTTGCCTTTGCTTTACCAGAGCGGCTATCTGACCATCAAGAAATATGAACCGATGTTTCGGGAATATACGCTAGGCATCCCAAACAAGGAGGTACGCGACGGATTGCTCAATTCGTTGATTCCTCATTATGTGAATCCTCGTCGTTCCGACAACGATGCATTTCTCTTGGGATTCTGCAAGGCGGTTTATCGAAACGATATTGAGGCTGCTTTGGAGCACATGCGCACCTATCTGGCTACAATACCATACGATTTGGAGAATCATAGCGAGAAGCATTATCAGACCATCTTCTATCTGATGTTCAGCTTCCTCAATATCTATATCCGAACAGAAGTGAAGAGTGCCATCGGCAGGGCTGATGCCGTGATGCACATGCCTGATACGATATATGTTTTCGAACTGAAGGTAGATAAGAGTGCTGATGAGGCTTTGGCTCAGATAGATGAAAAGGGCTACATGCTGCCTTATCATTCTGAAGGTAAGCGATTGGTAAAAGTGGGTATCAGCTTTGACAGCACCCAGCGAACCATCAGCGAATGGAAGATTAAGGAAGAATAAGAAAGAAAAAGAAAATGAAAAGATAATCCGAAACAGAAGCATTGGCAGCTATCTGTTTCGGATTTTACATTTCCATAACGTTTTATATCTATTTCATGTTACATGTTTTATGAAATGCCTCAACCATACAGGTCGAAATCGGTTATTATTAGGTTAAAACTGTAAGTAAGTAAACGATTTCATATAAATATAATATAGAAAAGGGTGGTTATTGCTTTTCTTTTTGTATCTTTGCAACCGTTTGACAATTGTACGTGCCAAATCATACATAAAGGAAAAAAGAATATCTAATAATAAATAAGAAGTAATGACTACACTTACAATTTCTATTATTGTCGTTTTCGTGCTCGGCTATGCACTCATAGCTACCGAAAGCTTGACTAAGGTTAACAAGGCTGCGATAGCCCTGTTGATGTTGGTAGGTTGTTGGACCCTCTATATGATGGATCCAATGCAGTATCTCCAGTTGATGCACCCTGATTATACAGGCGGCGCTGCTGGAATGGTGGAGAAGGTGACCGGAATCATCCAGGAACATCTGGGCGATACCGCCACAACACTCTTCTTCCTGATGGGTGCGATGACCATCGTGGAAATCGTTGACCAGAACGGCGGATTCAACTGGGTTCGCAAGGTGATGAAGACCAAGTCGAAGCGTGCGCTCCTCTGGCGTATCGCTATCCTTACCTTCTTCCTCTCTGCAATCCTCGACAATCTGACCACCAGTATCGTGATGATCATGATTCTCCGAAAGCTCGTCACCGACCACAAGGATCGCATGGTTTATGCATCCCTCGTCATCATCGCAGCCAATTCGGGTGGTGCTTTCTCACCAATCGGCGACGTTACCACCATCATGCTCTGGAACAAGGGACTGATTACTGCTGCCGGCGTTATAGCAGAAATCTTCATCCCGTCTGTGGTTTCCATGGTGATTCCTGCCCTCATCCTTCAGACCATGTTGAAGGGCGAACTCGTGATGCCTGAGGTTTCTGACCAGCAGAATGCATCGGTCAGCGATTTCACCGAAGGTCAGCGCAAGGCTGTGTTCTGGTTGGGAGTAGGCGGTTTGATCTTCGTTCCTATCTTCAAGAGTATCACCCACTTGCCTCCATTCGTAGGAATCCTCCTCGTATTGGGCGTTCTCTGGACAGCTACCGAAGTTTTCTATCGCGGTTTGCATCGTGGAGCTGATGCTGAGGGCACTCAGAAGCGAGTAACCAAGTTGCTTTCTCGTGTGGATATGAGTACCATCCTCTTCTTCCTCGGTATCCTGATGGCAGTATCCTGCCTGGCTGAGATTGGCGTATTGACTGCTTTGGGTCAGGGCTTGAACGTCGTATTCGATGGCAACCACTACCTCGTAACTGTTATCATCGGTGTGCTTTCAAGTATCGTTGACAACGTGCCTCTGGTAGCCGGATGTATGGGAATGTATCCTGTGGCAGCCGCTGGCGATATGGCTGTGGATGGTGTCTTCTGGCAGTTGCTCGCCTACTGTGCCGGTGTCGGTGGTTCTATGCTGATTATCGGTAGTGCGCTGGTGTGGTAGTTATGGGCTTGGAGAAGATTACCTTCGGCTGGTATATGAAGCACATCTCCTGGATTGCTTTCGTAGGTTACATCGCAGGTATCGTTTGCTACTGGTTCATCCGCACCTTCCTTTATGCTATCTAAAGGATAATACTTTTCTCTTACGTGAAAAAGTTTTTTTGGAAGAAAAAGTCTCATAGTCTCATTTTCTGTTGGAAATATCGACTTAAAGACTTGATAGATAATAAGATGAAAAGAATGAGACTTCTCGGTTTTGGTGCCGGGAAGTCTCATTTATGTATCATAGAAGTATCATTATTTCACTTTTTCTTTACGAGATATTTCATTCCATCTGCAAATCTCTTGTGTTTCAACTCACTCATATTCGCCAGTTTTCTGCCGAATCCCATCAGGCTGTTTACCTTGAGCGATGAACCAATCTGCTTCTTCAGATAGTCGAAAATTTCGGCGGCAGTAAGATAGTCACCCTCTTTCTCATCCTCAACCAATTCAAAATAGAGCAGGAAATACTGGTCTATCGGCTGGATTATCTCAAACTGGCTGTTGCTCTTCATGATCAGCTTCACCTGCTGCGCATCGAAATAACTCTTTTCGCCATTGTTCAAGGCAGAAAGTGCCTGGGCAAAAAGCTGCTGGTAGTTCGGGCGAACGCTCACGTCGATAGGTCCCGTCAGTTCCACACCGATGAATCTTCGATTGCCGGATGGATCGGAGAGAATATCCTTCATGTTGCTCGTGGCGATGAACGAGGCGAGACGAGGAAATTCCATGACATGACTGCCATACGGAGGTTTGTATTTCAGCGTAGGCAACTGGATGAGATTCTTCAGAAATCCCTGCTGAACCTGTGGCGAAATCTGGTTGAACTCATCGAGATTGATAACCATAAACTGCGCCATCGCCTGATAAACCTGACGCTTTTCCGACAGAATCAGATTGTCACTATACCCCCACTGCAGTTCCGGCGGCAGCAGTCGGCGACAGAAAGTACTCTTGTTGTAACCCTGTTTGGAAATGAGAAGCGGAGCCACCGAGTTGCCGTATTGGCGATGGGAATAGCCGCGCCACTGGTCAACCATGCCCAGGAACCAGGTGTAAAACCAGTCTGCCCAGTGAGGATTGGCGGTAGGCACCGTGCGGGCCAAGGCACGGATATGATCCTTTCCATCCCATTTGTCGTAGCACTGGAAGAGATATTCATCTATCGGATTATAATTTTTGATATAATCTGACTCCAGAAAATTACGTACATCCTTGATGCTCACCCGGATATCAGCCAGCTGCACCTCCAGCGTCATACGCTTCTGCACTCTAGGATCCACAGGTTGGTAGCCATACCATCCCTTGTCCTTCGGCATGTATTCCACGAATTTCATCACCGTGTTGTATCTGAAATCATATCTGCTTTTCAGCAGCTGCATCATGTTCACGATATTCTCGCGAATACTGTTCTTGTCAACTTTCTTTCCTTCTTCTGGAGCCTTGAAATCAGGAATTGTCAGCTGATGATTATCCGTGCTGGGAGCTGGGCTTTGAGATCGTGTATGGCTGTCAATCTTCATCGCCACCGCCTTGCTATTGAAATAAGGCTCCGCATCGAGCGTCATCATGAAACTGTTGTGAATCGAAGGCTCTTGAGATAGGGTAGAGCCAGCCTCGATAGAAGGTTTCGGACCATCTACAAGAATCGAAGCCTTGACAATAGCCTGATATACAGGGAAAATCTGCTGGTAAGCGATGCGATAGAGATGCTCGGCATCCGTTTCAGATGTAGGCAGTGAATCATTTTCGCCCTGGAATTTTATCAGAACGATAACAGTCTTTCCGTCGGCACCTGTGATGGCGGCAAGGGTAGAAGGCAGAATGGCTACCGATCGCTTAATACCCTCCACACCATCCACATCGGTAATGTTGCCAAATTTCAGCAGCAGGATGCCGTTGAAAGCCTTCATCTTCAGGTTGTTGTTTTCGTCTTTGACGAATTCTGCAGCGGGATAGATGTGCATCCATTTCGGCATATCCTTGTAGCCTTCATAGTTGTTGCTAAGATACGGAACGCTTTCGCGGAAGTGGGTGATAGTCAGTTTGCTATCATCCCTTGCGAATCGTTCCATCAGCTTCTCCATCGTCTTGGTACTTACGAGGAGCTGCTTCTTGTTATTTGTATGTACGATAGTTACCTTCATTGTATTTCTGGTTAATGGTTAAGTGTTAACTGTAAATTGTAAATTATCAATTATCAATTGTACATTATCAATTATTAATTCCGTTGCCCAAAACAAGTCCCGATTTTTGGGCACTCATTGCCCGCCTTATGGGCACTTGTTGCCCAGCACTTGTTCTGTGGATGCCCGCTTGGTGGGCTGTGGATGCCCGTGTAACGGGCATGGTAGGATCAGCTAGTGGGCACAGAGGGAACATCTGATGAACTGAAAAAGTAGACATATAGTTGCTCTCCTAAACTGGAATACTAGACATATTCAGTATAGTGAAACGGGAATGAATACATCTTTAGTTTTATCAAACCGTAACAATAAATTCTTGGAAAGATTAGATGTTTGTGAAGTCAATCTCTTCAGAGAAGTGTTCGAACTCAACGTCTTTATATCCGTATCTGGCGAAGAGCTGTTTGATATATTTCTGCTGTTCCGGGAGGAGTTTCAGTTGACCCAGTTTGTATCGGTAGTATTGTCCTTTGCTACCGAGGTAGCTTCTCATTTCGGCGCGCAGTGTGGGTGCGTCTTTCACTTTCATTTCGGCAAAGAGTTTGTCGAATCCCCATGCCATTTTCACGACACGCAGCGGAGCGAAGTACTTGCAATTCCCGTTTTTCAGGGCATTTGGGAAGATGGCATCTCCTCTATCAGTCTTCTTGTTTTTGTAGAGGCCGGATAGATAGTGGATACACTTGTCTTTCATCGGACATGGTTCGGTGAAGCAATAGGTGATGAGGCTAGGAACGTTTCCGTATTCGAAAGCCTTTTTCAAAAGTTCCTTTTCATCCATAGTTGCTATGTTTTTAGTAAAAATTTCTATTATAACGAGAAAAATGGGTATTTATTGCCTGAAAACAAGGATTTTTTTCTGTTTTTGTAGCTTATTTCTGCATTTTAGTAGCATTTTTTAGCTTCTTGACCGCATTTCTCAGCTTCTTATTAGCATTTTTATGATGCATTTCCATAAATTTATGATACTTCTATGATACTTCTTTCTCTATTTTTAGAGAAGTCTCATTAGATAAAATCATCTGAGTGTTAGATATTTAACATTAGGTATTATATAAATAATGAGACTTTGATACTTTTTCCGAGAAAAAATATCTATACGTATGCGCGTGATGAATCCTTGCTGGTATATTGTTAATAATAAGAAAAACGCTTGCTTTCTGAAATGTTATCTGTATCTGACGCACCTACGGAAAGGCTTACTGATCCTATTCCTGTCCTTTTCCAGAGTGGCTACCTTACCATTAAAGGATATGAGAAGAGAGGCAAGTTGTATCATCTCTGTTTCCCTAATCTGGAAGTTAGACAAGGGTTTTCTGATAGTCTCGTCAGGTAAGCAGTAATGTTTACCATCTTTACGATGCTTGGCGAAGATGTGAAGGCGGAGCATACCACTTCGGATGGAAGAATAGACCTTGTGCGCAAGACAGAGCAGAGCATCTTCATCTTCGAATTGAAATATAAGAAGTCTGCTGATACTTGCGTTCTTGAAAAACTAACACCAAAACACCAACAACTGTTAAAAACACCCGCCAAATCATTACTTTTATCCGACAACTCTTGCACAACTCAAATAAAAGTCGTACCTTTGCACCACCAGAACCCCCAAGCCTCTTAACAATGCTCAAATCGGGGGTCGTTTTATTTTTATACTACTATGAGATTATTGTTCGATAAGTCTTTTATGCAGCCTGATGATATGGTTGAGCTGCTTCGACATAGAGGGTTGGAAATCGAGAACCCTCAGAGAGTTTCCTATTATATACGCAACATCGGCTATTATAGGTTGAGTGCATATATGTTCCCATTCCTGCGCCAACCTAAGGATGAGCACCGTTTCAAGCAGGGGAGCAAATTTCAAGATGCACTAAATCTATATCGTTTCGACAAGAAACTACGCCTTTTCCTCTTCAACGAGATAGAAAAGGTGGAGATTGCTCTTCGCAGCACTCTTGCAAACCTTGTTGTTGAGGAGACTGGCAATATATTCTGGATGACAGACGAGACCTTGTTTGCCAATCGTGACAAGTTCAGACGAACCATGGAATTGGTGGACAAGGAACTGAGGAACTCGAAAGAGGAATTCATACTTCATTTCAAGGAAAAGTACAGCAACCCTTATCCTCCTGCATGGATTCTCGTTGAGATACTTCCACTAGGCGTTGTTACACGCATGTTTGAAAACTTGGCTGATAACTCTCTCAGAAAGAAGATTGCTGCACGCTTCGGACTGACTGTGCCAGTATTCACATCATGGATAACCGTTGTCACCCTAACCCGCAATGCTTGTTGTCATCATGCCCGTGTGTGGAATAAAGAGAATGCCATCAGTCCGATGATACCACGAAGACTGAATGACAGGTGGATAGTTTCCGGTGTGTCGCCCAAGCGAATATATTTTGATATCTGCATAATCAAGTGGTTTATTAACATAGTATCGCCCAACAACGATATGCTTGAACATCTACAAGCACTCCTTGCTGAATATCCAATGATTGACATCCGTGCCATGGGATTCCCATCAAACAACTGGGAGAACGAACCGTTGTGGAGCACCAGATGATGAAGATAGAAACTGTCAAAAAAGATGGGGTGGCTTGTACCCACCTCATTAACATTAATTGATAAATATTTCAACCGTACAGGTTGAAATTCTTTAGATACCCAAATGGATACTGTGGTAATTTATGAAGATATGCCGTAGGGGACTTCTGTTTCAAAAATCGGCATAGATTCTTCTCAATCCACACTTGTCTCTCAGCAAACTCATGATGCCACTTCTGCTCTTGATCTTAGCATCAAACCATACTATGATGTAGGTTTTGATGATGGCTTCGCTGATCTTATATGTCGATTGCAAAATGAACTCTATTGAACCCTATTGGATTCTTATTCAGCATTTGTCTGCTGCTCAGTCTCTGTAGCCTGCTGGTGCTACCTCTGCGTTACCTGCCATTCTGCTTGATGCAAAAACGTTGCTTACTGAAACCATTACCATAGCTGCGATAGCTGCAAACATAAACTTCTTCATAATCTTATCTATTTTAAATTGTTACTATATTAATGTTACTTACTTACTTTGTGGATTCATTATCGAACCCGCTATTCATAGTCACAATCTGCGTGTCAAAAAGAAGCGTGAAAATGCTATAGTTTGATTATCAGGTAATTATGTTTTGTATACCAAAAGTAGATGGCGTGGAAAATAAGGAAGGTAGGTGGAAGCATTCCTCAAAATCTAAAGTTGCTAGCCAAGTAAGACTTCTTCTTCTTCCCAATTGTGTCCCCTCACACAACTTTTTTCGAAACTTTATGGCTAAAAATTTTGTAGATTCGATAATATTTGTTACTTTTGCGGTGTCATATCCTTACTGGAAGCTCCAACTGGGCGAAGGTGGGATGGACATATATACATAAAAGGCGTAACTGTACGCTTTGGTTTTGACGCTATTAGAACTTCGCAACTTCCAAATGTCTGTCAAGAACAAAGCAACGGGGACGCCCCTTGGGATGTATTATATATACAGCCCTTGTCGGCTCATAGCATTTCGGTAATGAGTTGATAGGTGGTGCTATATACTTACATCGGCGTGGGGCTTCCAGCGTTGTTCGTTTCGACAGACAGGGCAATGCGAAGGCCTTAATAGCGTGGAACGGGCAACAGACTGGCTCCGCGCTTCTTTGTATATATACCTTAATAATAATCTGGCAGGTTGGGAGCCTCTGTCATTAAATAGGAAAGGCATGAGGCAGTCTGAACGTGCAAGTATAATGAGAATAGTTTCTGATTTGATAGAGGCTGATGGTATCATTGATGCAAGAGAGATTATCTTTCTTGATTCTTTGCGTGAGAAATATGGAATCAAGAAGGAAGATGAAGTAGCTGCTGCCTCCTATACTTTTGCGGCGGCTTTGAACGAACTTCTTTTGGCTGATGATAGTCTTAAGCATGATTTGATTGGTGATTTCAATCAAACGGCAATGTCTGACAATTATTGTGCAAGGGAAGAGGCTTTGCTGATTCTTGCTTTACGTTGTTGTATGACTATCAATATGGGAAGTTCGGTAACTGTACTTTCCATTGATACATCTGAAATAAAATTTGAAGATACTCAAATTCTCTATGTTGAAAGTGAATTTGATAAGAAAATCAATGAGCAAATTCAAAATAGTTATCGGGAAATCTGTTCGGAGATACGGTTAGCGGGTTTTGATTTTGTTTATTTGCCAAAAATAGCGGAACATTATCAAAGTATTTCTGAAACGGATTTGTATCAGATTGCAGATTTCTTATATCCTAAGGTAAGCTATGAACGACTGCAAGTTATTATTAAGCAGTTGCGTAGCTTGTCAACAGAACGTTTTTGTAAAGACCTATTGGCTGCGAAATTGAATGTGAAAGAGTTTGGACTAGTAAATCCTTCTTTCATGATAAAGATTGGGGAATCTTTTGTTAATGATAGAATGGTGTCGAATTTCTTGCTTGTAGAAATAGAGGATGATGCTCTTGGTACTATTCGTAAAATATTGGATTTGTTGGCAGAAAACTACCATAATCTAAGACTGAATTATTTGCAGGAAGAAACCGGACGTTTTATTTTCCGTGGTTTTTATAAGCAGATCTTTGATATTCTAATGCTTCGTAAGGGTGTGAAGAGTTCTGTTGTCATAGATACGTTAAAAGAGCAAATTTACTTTCCTGAGGCAGATGTCAAGTTGGAGAAAATCCACCGAAGAGAGAAGGCATTGTATGCTTTGTTTTTGTTAGAGTCTATGAGTGGAGGTATCAACTTTAATAAGCCTGTAACAGCCAAACAACTTGAAAGATATCAAAAAAGAATGACTGCTATTATGAAGAAATATCAAATCATCTATAAGAAGTTTGGCGGTGAGGCTGATAAAGCTCCTAATATCTTGGATTATGCAACTCGTGCGCCAATGATTGCATTATTGAAAAAACAGATATTGAAATTGAATGATGTTTTGTTCCATGCAGAAGACTATATAATACAGCGTAATATGTATGGTAACTATGGAGTCAGAATCTCGGCAGATTTGATGACTTATCAGGAAGGTATAGATGAGGGTATAAAACAATTAAAGGATTCTGATGAATGGCAGAGAATCTCAGCCTTGTAAGGTTGCAACTTGTTTATTAGACTTTTTACTCTTGCTAGCTTGCAACGTTTGCATATTTAATAAGGTATAGAGAAAAATGATTAGCTTTGCACCATCAAACAGATAATAATAACAATTTAAATATTTGAGAATATGATCAATCTTGAAAAAGGACAGCGCATTAGTATGGATAAAGGGCTGTCATTAGTAGGTGTAGGACTCGGTTGGGATCCGAATGAGGGTTCTGGTTATGATTTCGACTTGGATGCTTCTGCATTCATGTTGGGTGAGAATGGTCAGATTCCACAACAGGAATTCTTTGTATTCTATGGAAATCAGAAAGCTCCAGATGGCTCTGTGGAATCTACAGGCGATGATCTGACTGGTGGAAATAGTGATGGTGGTGATGATGAAACCCTGAATGTTGACTTGACAAAGGTTAGTCAAAACATTAAAGAGATAATCTTTACTGCAACTATTTATAAAGCTGATGAACGTCGCCAGAATTTTGGTCAAGTACGAAATTCTTATATTCGTATCTATGATGCAAAGACAAATACAGAGATAGCTCGTTATGATTTGGATGAGGACTTTTCTATAGAGACAGCTGTAGAGTTTGGTCGTCTGTATCGTCATAATGGAGAATGGAAGTTTGAGGCTATTGGTAATGGTAATAAAGGAGGTCTGCAGGCTCTTGTAAACAAATATGCTAAACAATTTGCATAATCGATTATGGCTATTAATTTGATTAAAGGTCAACGAGTTGAAATCGGATCTGGTTTGACTCGTTTGAAGGTGGAGATGGGATGGAAGGTGAATCCAAATGCAAATCCTGCATATGATTTGGATGCATCTACTTTTTTATTGGGTAATAATGGGCAGATAGAACACGAATATGATTTTGTTTTCTATGGTTCTGGTAATCAGACTCAGGCTTTAGATGATAATGGAAAACCAATCTTTGATAAAAGTGGCAATCCTGTTATGCGTCCAATATCTTTAGATAGAAGCGTCTTAGGCTCTATTGATGATTTAGGTGATGATGGCGATGATACTGGAGAGGGAAATGAGGAAATAGAAGTGGATTTGACAAAAACTTCGGCTAAGGTGCAAGAAATCCTTTTTACAGCAAGTATCTATTGGAGTCCATCAGATGCAAATGACCCTGTGAATGCTCCACGAATGAAGTATAATTTTGGTCAGGTCCGTGATGCATATATTCAGATTAAGAATGCAATAAATGGAGAGGTTATTTGCCGTTATGATTTGGATGAAGACTTCTCTACCGATAAAGGTGTTGAATTTGGTCGTTTATATCGTCGTGGTTCTGAATGGAAATTCCAGGCAGTAGGTGAAGCTCATAAAGATGGACTAGAACCTATTTGCAGAAAGTATGCTTCTAAATTTATGTAATTATGGCAATCATTCTAGAAAAGAGCGGTGATACTCATCGTATTAATTTGGAAAAGCCTACAGCGGGCAAACCTTCTGCAGGTGAGATTGTTATCAATCTTGACTGGAGTAAAGGAGGATTTTTCAAAAATCTCTTTGGTAATGCCATTGATCTGGATTTAGGCTGTTATTATGAATTGCGTAATGGCAAGAAAATGCTGATAGATGGTTTGCAATTTTCTCATGGTAGAGGAGGTGATCGTCATCATGTGACTCGACAAGGTTGCTATGATATGGCTCCTTATATATGGCATCAAGGCGATGATCGTGGAGGTGGTGCCTCTTCAGGAGAAACCATTCTTGTGAATCCTGTAGGTATCAATGAAATCAAGCGCATTATAGTTTATACCTTTATTTATGAAGGCGTAGCTAAATGGTCGGAGACGAATGCTGTTGTAAAAGTCAAAGTACCAGGCAATCAAGAGGTAATTGTGGAAATGGGGCAACAGTACAGTGACAAAAAGTTCTGTGCTATAGCCCAGCTAGATTTTGCTGGTGATAATTCTATTACAGTGAAGAAACTGGTAACATTTCATGATGGACATCGTGATTGTGACAAACAATATGGATGGGGATTCAATTATAGTCCTGGCAGTAAAGATTAATTATTTAAACTTGAGAATTATGGCAATAAAACTTGAAAAAGGACAACGCATTAATCTTGAAAAAGAGACTGGTGCGAAATTGACCAACTTTTGTGTTGGTTGTAACTGGGGAGCTATCATCAAGAAAACATTCTTTGGTTTGTCTACCTCTGTTGTAGATGTAGATTTGGACCTTAGTTGTATGATGTTTGATGCTAATGGTGGTGTCGTAGACCATATTTGGTCTCCTTTATATCAATTCCATGGCAAACTACCTCAAGGCAAGTTGGATTCAAATGATCGTGCTCTTCATCATACAGGTGATGACCTAACAGGTGATCAAAATGGAGATGATGGTCTTGACAATGAGATTATTACTGTTGACTTGAATCGTGTCAGCTATAATGTGAACTCTATCGTGTTCTTTTTGAACATATATAATAATAATGAATATAGTGGTGATTTCTCAGGAATTCCATATGCTTCTATTCGTATGTTTGAGGGTACACCTGAAAGACCACCTAAGCAAGTGTTTGCTCAATATAATGTAGCGACTAAGACAGAATGTGTAGGTAAGCGTGCTCTTGTAATGGGTAAGTTGTACCGACGCAATGGTGAATGGAAATTTGCAGCAATCGGTGATGCGTTTGAAGATAGAACTATCGGACAAACCATTGTTCGTGTGGCAAGAGATTATTCAAAATAAATTATAGTAAAATGAGAAGATTACCAGTATATTTACTCCTCGATACGTCTGGTTCTATGTATGGTGAACCTATCGAGGCTGTTAAAAATGGCGTACAAACGCTTATTTCTACATTGAGAAGTGATCCTTATGCGCTAGAAACAGCGTACATTAGTATTATCACTTTTAATACAACAGCTCAGCAGGTGTCGCCATTAACAGAATTGGCTGCATTCCAACAACCGGGCATTGATGCTGGCGGTTGTACTGCCTTAGGCGGTGCTTTGGAATTACTGTCACAGAAGATTGATAGTGAAGTTACAAAAACTACTGCTGAAGTAAAAGGTGATTGGAGACCATTGGTTTTCATTATGACAGATGGTGAACCGACCGACTCTATTACAAAGGGACTTGAGGAATTCAAGAAGCGTAAGTGTGGTATGGTTGTAGCTTGTGCCGCAGGTCAAGGTGCTAATACCAATACTTTGAAACAAATCACAGAGAATGTGGTACAGCTTGATACTGCTGATAGTGCTACAATCAAGGCTTTCTTCAAATGGGTCTCAGCTTCAATCAGTACAAGTAGTAAATCTGTTGAGGATACTGCTTGCGAGGCTACTACAATGAGTGAGTTGCCACCTCCCCCACCAGAGGTTAATATCGTAGTATAAATTTTATTAAGGATGGTGCTCTTTAGTAAGAGCATCATCTGTAATTTAATCTTTAAACAAATTATGAGTAGAAGATTACCTGTTTATATATTGATAGATACTTCTGGTTCCATGAAAGGTGAACCTATAGAGTCTGTGAAGGTGGGACTGTCGGATATGATAGCATCTTTGCGATTGGATCCATACGCTTTGGAAACGGCTTGTATCAGTATTATAACATACGATAAGGATGTCAAGCAAATTCTTCCTTTGACCGAATTGGAGAATCTTCAATTGCCGGAGATTGCTTGTCCTGAAGCTGGACCGACTCACATGGGAGCTGCTTTGGAATTGTTGTGTCAACGATATGATGCAGAGGTGAATATGGGGTCTAAAGAGCAAAAAGGCGATTGGATGCCATTATTGTTTATCTTGACAGATGGAAAACCTTCGGATTTGTTGGCATACGATAATGTGATACCAAAGGTCAAAGCACATCAGTTCACAAATATTGTGGCTTGTGCTGCAGGACCTAAGGCAAAAACAGAACCTTTGAAGAAGCTTACTAACAATGTTTTTACACTTGACACAATGGATAGTAATACATTCAAGAAGTTCTTCCAATGGGTATCAATCAATATTATAGGAGGTGGTAAGACGATGGGAGTTACAGACCAGCTAGAACTGCCTGCACCTCCAACAGAAGTAAATTTAGTGGTATAAAGTGATATGAATTGCAAGATAGTAGGATATGAGTATAAGACTCTTGAAGTGACATTGTCACCAGGAGAATCGTTTTATGCAGAGCGTGGAAGTATTGTCTATGTTGATGAGGCTTTGCAACGTGATGTGGAGTTTAATGGAAGTGGCTCTAGCAATGGTGGATTAGGTAGCCTCTTGGGAGGAGTCTTGAAATCTGCGTTGGCAGGTGAATCTATTTTGATAATCCGTTTCTATAATCCTACAAATACGGAGAGAAAAATGGTACTTTCTGGTAGTTGTTGTGCTCTCGTTCCTATTAGATTGCAAGGAGAAAACTTAATCTGTCGTCGTGGACATTATGTTGCATCCACGAATAAGATAAACTTGAACCTTAATATAAGCCTTCAAGGATTAGTGGGTGGAGTAGGACTTTTCCAAAAGATAGATGGTAATGCTACTGTTTTTCTTGATTCCCTTGGTTCCCCAATAGAAAAGATTCTGGGTAATGGTGAAACAATTGAAATAGATGAAAATCATATCGTAGCCTTTCAAGGTTTCTCTCCTTCACAGATTCAGGCAGGTTGGTCTGTTGGTAATGTATTGAGAGGAGAAGGATTGAGTTTGATGAAAGTTACGGGACCAGGTAAGGTTTATCTGAGCCCTCTTCCAATATTAATTCATTCTACAAAATGAACAAGGGTATAACAATATTAATAGATAGTTCTGGGTCAATGGATGGTGAACCTTTATGTAGGGCTCATCAAATGGTGTGTGACATAATATTTGCATATCATAATTTAATGCAAAAATCTCTATGGGTATGCAAAGATTGGATTCACATGATTCTATATAATTCAAATCTTAATGAGGTTATATCTCACCATGAATTGGCATATATTAGAAAAGAAAAACCAAGAGGAATTGATTTGACAATGGGGATGATACAGCCTCCTTTTTTTGAGTTTTGTGGACATGGACCAAAGTGCTTAGGTAAAGCAATAGAGTATGTGATAAATGGTTATCATGGTGATATATTACTAATAATCACAAAGGGAACCCCTTCTGATATCTTTTGTTTTAATAGTTTAATTGGAAAATGTCAAATCGCATATAAAAAAATATTAGTTTTACATGGTAATTTTGCTAAAAAGGTAGCATATGAAAAATTAACAAAAAATATTTATCCTTGGGATAGTTTTGATAGTGTTGAAATAGTGAAAAATATGTTTGATATGGACGATACTCTCAAAAGAAAAGTATTGGAAAATCCACCAAGAATAATAGAATTAACAATTTAATAACGATAAAACAATGAGAAGATTACCTATATATTTCCTCGTTGACGTATCAGAGTCAATGGTAGGAGAGCCAATCCAGCAAGTGCAGGATGGTATGAGAATGATAGTTCAAGAATTGCGTACCGATCCGTATGCTCTTGAAACAGCATATATATCTGTGATAGCTTTTGCTGGTAAGGCAAAAAGTGTAACGCCTTTGACGGAATTGTATAAATTCTATCCTCCAACGTTTCCTATTGGTGGAGGTACGTCTTTAGGTGCTGCTCTTAACTTTTTGATGGATGATATGGACAAGTCGTTAGTGAAGACAACCTTGGAGAAAAAAGGTGATTGGAAACCAATCATTTTCCTCTTTACAGATGGAACTCCTACAGATGATCCAACTCCAGCTTTCACTCGTTGGAATCAGAAGTATCGTCATTCAGCTAATATTGTAGCAATATCTATCGGTGATAATGCGAATACGCAGTTGCTGGGACAAATATCTGAAAATGTGCTTCGTTTGAATAATACTGATGAAATTTCGTTCAAGTCATTCTTCAAATGGGTTACAGCTTCCATCAAGGCAACAAGCGTTTCTGTGACGGATATGGGTGATGATGAAGTAAAGTTGGCACCTACATCTGGTATAAATCTTGAAAAGGTAGATACTTCTAAGCCTTGTATCATAGATGAGAATTTTGTAGTGTTGGTAGGCAAATGCTCCAATACCAAGAAAACTTATCTCGTAAAATATGCAAAACGAATGGCAGAGTACAAGGACATGGATTACGGAAACCTTGGCTTATTGAAGAATGAGTTTAAGTTGGTTGGTGCTTATCCTATAGATGAAGAAATATATAATAGCTTGTCTGATGGAAATTCTAACCAGAGTATCAATACTACTGCTTTGCGTGGTGTACCAACCTGTCCTTGTTGTGGCGCACAATTAGGTGTAGTGGTCTGTGAATGTGGTAATATTATGTGTTCAGACGGAAATGCGACAGCTTGCCCTTGGTGTGGTATGGAAGGCTCTTTGGGTGAGATTGCTGCAGGTGGAGCTGATATAACAAGAGGAAGAGGATAAAGCTATGAATGTAGAAAAGATAATAGATATAGTTTGTCAAGGGAAAAACGACGAGAAGGTGGAAGACTTCTTGAAGTTCCTTTCAGACAAATTGTGGAATCAATATAAAGAACATCTGATGGACAATATTTTAGTTGCAGAAAATAAAGTAAAGTCTTTAGCATTTTCGATACCGAATGCTAAAGAAGGAAAGGAATATTCACAGACAGTGAACGTTCCTGATGAAAATATGGTGCTTGTTGAAGTAAGCGGCATATCAGAAGAAATGCATGGCTTGACAATAACTGTGACAGAGGATGGACATAGTTTTACAATTAGTGGTTTACCAACTTTAGAGCCATTACGTAATGGTGGTACAGCAACGGCTGAATCAACATTTGAATTGACGCTATGCTATAAATATAAAGGTATATTCTTGCCAGAAGATAGACCCGTCTTAGAACGTAAGATTCCTTTTGTCATCAATCAAGACCCACGTAAATTGTGGAAGAATTTACCTGTGGATTGGGAAAATATGCCTGAACCACGTTATCAGAATGAAGATGTACAATGTGAATATGTGAAGGTTGAGGCTCTGGATGACGGTGCTCCTCAAAAGGATATTGTAGCTGCCAGCAAGCGTGGTCGTTCGCATGCCCAAGAAGCAAAACCTCGTGATGACCATTTCAAAATGGCTCATCTTGAAAATGGATGGTATATTATGGCTGTTGCTGATGGAGCTGGTTCTGCTCCCTTTTCTCGTGAAGGTTCTCGAATAGCTTGTGAAACGGCAGTCGATTATTGCAAGGAGCAATTGTTGGATAGTAAGAAATTTGAAGAAGAGATAGATACATATGACCAGTTTAAGGAAGACAGCGAAAGCGAGGCTCGTAAAATGGTTGGGGATTATATCTACAAGATTGTTGGTACGGCTGCCTTTCGTGCTCAAAAAGCAATTTATGCTGAGGCTGCTGCACATAATCAACCAACAAAGATTTATGCTACGACTTTATTGTTGACTATTTGCAAGAAGTTTAGTTATGGCTGGTTTGTTGCATCTTTTTGGGTTGGCGATGGTGCAATATGTCTCTATGACAAAGAGATGCATACCGTAAAATTACTTGGTGTACCTGATGAGGGAGAGTTTGCTGGTCAAACTCGATTTTTGACAATGCCAGAGATATTCAAGGATGCGACAGCTTTATACCAGCGTCTTCGCTTTTATATAGTTCCAGACTTTACTGCATTGTTCTTGATGACAGATGGCGTAAGTGACCCAAAGTTTGAAACAGACGCAAATTTGAATAATCCTGATAAATGGGATGCACTTTGGAATGATTTAAAGGAAAAAGGGGTGGATTTGTCTGATGATAATGAAGCAGCCAAAGAACAACTTCTTAACTGGCTAGACTTCTGGTCACCAGGTAACCATGATGATAGAACGATTGCAATATTGTATTAGAAAGTATATTATGGCAAACAAAGTAATATTAAAGGCATCTGATGGCACAACCGTTGAGTTTTATGATGAAATCAAAGCTCAAGGTGGTGTCAAGGATGTTTATTTTTCAATAGACAAGACATACGTTGTCGCTTTTTATCGAAAGACTCTTTCACCAAGTGATAAAAATCGTTTGGAAAATATTGTAGGCCCTTACCATAAACGAATATTTGAGACTGTAGAGGGTAAATATTGGAAAGACTATTTAATTATGCCAGATCGACTTGTTGAATGGAATGGAAAGATCGGTGTGGTCTTACCCTTTTATCCAAGTAAGTATTTCTTTAAAGGTGGGCCCTTTGATGGTAAGGAAAAAGAAGGTAAATGGTTTGCATCTGCAAAATTGAGAAATCGTTTTGTCTCAGCAGACCAAAAGGGTACTTGGCTTTCTGATTTACACATGTGTTTAAAACTAGCTCGTGCTGTCAGAAGGTTGCATGCTGCCGGTCTTGCTCATTCTGATTTATCGTATAAAAATGTGCTTGTAGATCCTATTTCTGGTAATTCTTGTATTATTGATGCTGATGAATTGGTTGTTCCTGGAAAATATGATGCAGGAGTTTTAGGTACACCTGATTTTATAGCACCTGAGGTTATGGAAACCAAAGGCTTGAAGATTGGCGATCCTAATAAAAAACTTCCGAGTATCGCAACAGACCGTCATGCTTTAGCTGTGCTCATATATATGTACTTGCTAAATCGTCATCCTCTGCGAGGTGGCAAAGTATGGGATATAGATCCTGCAAAAGACGAAGAGTTGTCGATGGGAGAAAAGGCTTTATTTATAGAGCATCCGACAGATAAGACAAATCGTGTCAAACCTCAAGATCTAGATAAGAGTCAGTTGCCACAAGGTGACCCTACAAAACTACCATATACAATTTGTGGTCCGTATTTGAAAAAGTTATTTGATAGAGCTTTTATAGATGGACTTCATAATCCTTCTGCTCGTCCAAGTGCTGCCGAATGGGAAGATGCTTTGGTTAAAACTTGTGATCTGGTTCAACCTTGTCAAAATCCGAAATGTGAGGCGCATTGGTATGTCTTTGACAATACTACCAAGCCAAGATGTCCTTTCTGTGGAACAGAATATAAAGGGCAATTGCCTATTCTCAATTTCTATTATGCACCTTCTCACGGAAAGTATATGTCTGAGAATTACAGATTGATGGTGTATGATAAGCAGACTTTGTATAAGTGGCATTCTAATCGTCTTGTTTCTGCAAATGAGAAAACGACAGATGAGGATAAAAAACCTGTAGGTGATTTCCATTTCTTTAATAATCAATGGATTCTCATCAATCGCCGTTTGCCAGATATGTATGATGCGACGGATAAAAAGCCTATTGGTATTGGGGAATATGTGCCTTTGACAGATGGTAGGCAGATTTTGCTTGATAAAAGTCAAGGAGGTAGATTAATAGTTGTTCAACTTGTAAATAATTAATGTTATGGGTATAGATTTGAATAAAACAGAAGAACAGATAGTTTCTTCTCAATCGGCAGAGAATAGAACTGAAGAAAAAATGGTTGAAAAGCAAGCTATGTTTTCTCATATTTTTTCTTTTTCAGGAAGAATTAGACGTATGGAGTTTGGCTTGTCATATATTATTTATGGTGTATTGGCGATAGTTTTGTCCGTATGTGCTGAAGAAACTCCTTTGTTAGGATTGTTATATATTCCTCTTCTTTGGTTTACATGGGCGCAAATGTGTAAACGCTTTCATGATAAAGGTGAGTCTGGTCTTCGTATCTTTACGTTATTGATACCGCTATACAATATATATGTTATGATAATGTTATTCTTTGAGGATGGAGAACCATATGAGAATGACTATGGAAAAGATCCTAAAGGAAGAGATATGTATGCATAAATGCAATATTTATGAATATTTACGTAATCCGCAACAATCATCGCTTTGGACCATACGATGAGCAAACTTTGCTCTTGTATGTGAACAATGGACAGGTGCTAAAACAAGACAAGGCTATTGCTGATAGTGATAGCTTTGAACGGACAGTTGGCTTTTATTTGAAACGAGCTAACTTGAAGAGTCATGTCCAAAACAAAGGAAATGTATTAGCACAGTTGTCTGCGATAGGTTCGGAGTTAATATTCCCGAAAGCCAAGTTGTTTTCCAAGCAATTCCTTTCAGATCAGCGATTCTTAATCTTGGCTTTAGTGGGATTGTTGCCAATGATTATTATGACCATACCATTAGGAGGATTTTTCATTTTTTATGAGGTCTCATTGTACTTCTCAATAATTTGGGGCTTGTTCTTCTATGCTTGTTTTAAAACCCATCAGGTCAAGTTGAAGACAACTTTGAATGTATTCTTTTTGACTCAACTTTGTGTGTTTGTTGCATGGGATTTGTTAGGATTACCTAAAGTCAATCCTTTCTATGCTTTTACAGGTGTGCATTTTCCTTTTAATCTTCTTGGGTACGTCTTTGGAGTTGGACTTACGGAAGAATTCGGAAAGATGATACCGCTCCTTATTATATTAAGGAAGGCAAAGGAACCGTTAATACCTCAAACGATGGTGTTTTATGGCTTGATGGCAGGAATCTCTTTTGGAGTTTTTGAAGGAGTTCAATATCAGATGACGGTAAATGCTGAGCAGACGTATGATGTTTCGTTCTTCCTTAACATCGCAAGATTGACAAGCTTGCCGTTCCTTCATGCTTGTTGGTGTGGTATTGCAGGTTATTTCTTGTCGTTTGCTCATCTCTATCCAAAGTATAGGCGAGGATTATATGTTCTTGCAATCAGTATTCCTGCTATAGTTCATGGATTATATGACTCCTTTGCTGATTTAGGGGCTATTTCGCTTGTTATGGTGTTTTTAGGGTTGATGCTTTTGATGATGTATTTGAAACAAAGTGTTGATTATCAGTCGAAATTGAGGCAATGAAGAATGGCTTATAACCTTGCAAGCAAATGTGAGAGCCTTAGAGTATATAGTGAGTGTAACGTTAGGGAATCTCTGTCTTGTTGAAAGAAAAGCAATACCTTTGCACCAGAAAATAAAAATAATAACAATTAAAAATAAAGATTATGGGATTCTTTAATTTTCTCAACAAGAAGAGTGATAACGAGAGCGCAGCTACCGTTTCACTGCCAGTAGTAGAACCTTCTGAAGCAAAAGAGGAGGTTGAAAGTGTAGCACCTGTTAAGGCTGAAGACTCGAATGTTAATAAGCCGTTGACAGTTTCTTATGCTACAGGTTGGCCTATAGATGTTATCTATGGTTATCTTCATAAGAATTATGAGGATAAGGGCTTTGCTGATGCTATGGTCAAGAGTGATTTGGCTTTCCGTGATTTAAATATGAGTCTCATTCGTAATAAGATACTCATGGTGTTCAGAGAAGTCAACCTCAACTATGATGTGATGAAGCAAGATTTGCAAGTCCGTATAGATAATTGCAATGCTGCAGGTTTACTGACAACAGTTGCCGAGATAGAGAAGACGATGTCTCTTATTAATTCTCATAAGGAAGAGTTAAAGCAATTAGAGATAGATTTTCGTAATAATGCAAATGAGGCATCAATTCCTTTGCAATCGTATGATTGTGGATTCTTGAGAGGTATTGCAACTATCGCTTTAAGTGGTGCTAAAGGTTCTGCTGTTCCGCAGGTGCCTAATATTAATAATGTTGCAGCAAAGCAAGCTATTGCATAACTGGAAGTTGAACTCATAAAATTGATGGTATATGAATTGGTGGATTAAATTAGGATGCAAGTTGACTGGTTGGAGCTCTAGTGTATTGAGTCAGTGTTCTGAGGCAAGTAAGACTCAATTGAGTAAATATACATCAGCATTGCTTATTCTTATGATAGTATGGAGCATTACTGGCTTCTGCTTCGCTCAGAGATATATTGGTCTTCCTATTTGGGGCTGTATTTTGGTATCTTTGGTATTTGTTACGATTGTTGTTATGATTGAACGCCAAATTCTATTGGCGTTGCATCCTACTAAAAAGTTAGCTACGTTTAGATTGGTTATAGCAATAATAATGGCAATTGTAGGTTCTTCTATCTTTGATCAAACGATGTTTGGAAAGGATATTGACAAGCAAATGGCTGATACGATAGAATTGCAGACTGCTGATCTTACTCAGAAGAGAGTCAGTAACATAGATAGTAAACTGATGGCGTTTCAGATAGAAAAAGATTCTTTGAATAAGGTTAATTCAGAATTGCAGGCAGATGTGAATGCTCATCCTTGGATTATTCAAAAGTCTGTCACTAATAGTCAGGATCGTCTTGTAGTCAATGGAAAGATTAAGGTTGTGAATAATCCATCAGTGACGACAAATCAAGTAGCTAATCCAAAACAGATAGCTATTGCAGCAAATAATGAAAAAATCAAGCAGATTGTTTTACAAGAGAATGATTTGAACAAAAAGAAATTGACTGTTGAAGAAGATACTAGAAAAGAATGCCAAGCCAATGTTGGTTTCTTGGAAGAATTAGAGGCTATGGTATCTATAGTGACAACAAGAACTGTTGCTGGTATCTTTTATGTGATCTTCTTTCTATTGTTGATGAGTTTGGAGCTCTTTGTTGTTACGAGTAAGATGGGAGATGAAGAATGTGATTATGAATTGGCTATAAAAGGAGCTGAAAGAGTAAAAATGGCTCAGTTTAATAGTGCCTTTAGTAAGGTAAGTGTTTAATTTAAAATGAAATAAAATGAAGAAATTATTAATGTTACTTCTTGGTATTTTCGTATTATTGCCAATGAAAGCCCAATTTAATTTTGGAAGAAATAGTTCTGCTATGCAATCGTCATATGCAACTATGACTTTCACGAATCAATCTAGTTATACTATGACTTTGAAGATTCTTGGAATTTATGGAGGATTATATTCCGTGGTATATCTACCAGCACATTCTAGCAGGGTCGAAACTTTTGCTAAGAGTGCTAATTATAAATTGAAGATTAAAGCTGTAAATGGAAGAAGTGTATCATATCATAATGCAGGAACGTTTTCGGTTACATGTACAAGTACAAGACGCTCTGAAGGAAGAATGAGCTTTCAGATGTCTTCATATGGTAGTGGATTAGGACCAAGCATTTCTGCAAAAGAGTTTGAAAGTAACAGATAAAATATAAAAAAATGGAAAAGAAACATCATTACACAGGCTTAACCGATGCCCAAGTGCTCGAAAGCCGACAAAGGTACGGCGTCAATGTTTTGACACCTCCAGAGAAGGAAACGATTTGGGATACACTCAAAGAAGCATGTACACACTGGATATCCATATCCATGTTTTCTTTAGTGGCACTTTCCGTTGTTGTTGCAGGTATTTTGGTTGGTGGCATGGGACCAATCATTTGGAGTATGCCAGCTATTATAGCTCTTGCTACGGTTTTAATCCTTATTGTGGGATTCTTTGGAGGCTTTGGTGACCCTCTCTTTAAAATTCTCATAATGGCATTTGTCCTTTCTATGGGCATATCTATCTATGAGTATTGTTGGGTAGGTACAGGCTTTAAAACTTTTTTTGAACCAATAGGTATTATAGTAGCATTGATATTAGCTACAAGTATAGCCTTTGTTTTGGAGCGAAGAAACGAGAAAACATTTCAAAGCCTTAATGTTGCTAATGATGATACGCTGGTTAAGGTCATTCGTAACAATAATGTATGTCAGGTGCCACGCAAGGACATTGTGGTTGGTGATATTGTTTTGTTGGAGACAGGTGAGGAAATTCCTGCAGATTGTGAACTTTTGCAAAGTTTGAATCTCAATGTGAATGAGTCTTCTCTTACAGGAGAATTGCAATGTGCTAAGACAACAGATAAGGCTTGTTTTGATAAGGAGGCCACATATCCTTCTAATCAGATAATGAAGGGTACAATCATTCTCGAAGGATATTGTGTTGCTAAAGTCACTAAAGTTGGAGATGCAACGGAAAGTGGTAAAGTCTTTGAGGCTGCCCAGGTGGAAGAAGGTGGTAAAACTCCATTGAGTGAAGAACTTGACAAATTGGCTGATTTGATAACAAAAACAAGCTATGTATTTGCTGTATTAATAATTATTGGTCGTATTGGTATATATTTCTATATGGGTAATGCAGACTTCTCTACTGGTGAAGGATGGATAAACTTTGTGACATATGTATTGAATACTATTATGATTGCTGTGACTCTCATTGTTGTTGCAGTGCCAGAAGGTTTACCGATGTCTGTAACATTGAGTCTTGCTTTCTCTATGCGTAAGCTGATGAAAGAGAATACATTACCTCGTACTATGCATTCTTGTGAGACGATGGGTGCTACGTCTGTAATTTGTACAGATAAAACTGGTACACTTACGCAGAATAGAATGCAGGTTGCCGATACCCATTTGGAAGATATTTCTAATAATCTCTTGGCAGAAATGATAGCCATTAACACTACGGCAAATTTGGATTTTACAGATCTTAAAAATATTAAGGCTGTAGGTAATCCTACGGAGTGTGCGTTACTTTTGTGGCTTAATAGTAAGGGCTTTGACTATATAGCTCTGCGCGAAAAAATAGAGGTAATAGATCGCTTGCCTTTCTCTACGGAAAATAAATACATGGTTACTGTTGCTAAGTCTGTAGAACTGAATAAGAAGGTCGCTTATGTGAAAGGTGCTCCTGAGATTCTTCTTGGTCTTTCCAACGTATCAGCTGAACAGAACCAAGCATATAGCAAGCAACTTTTGGACTACCAGAATAAGGCTATGCGTACACTTGGTTTGGCATACATAGTTTTGGATGAAAATCAAGAAGTATTTAAGGATGGTAAACTCAATATGGAAGGGTTTACATTTGCTGGTATTTTTGCAATTTCTGATCCAGTACGTAAGGAAGTTCCTGCTGCTATTAAGGAATGTTTGGATGCTGGTATTCAAGTGAAGATAGTTACAGGCGATACTTCTGGAACAGCAAAGGAAATTGGTCGTCAGATTGGTCTTTGGAATGATACTGATGGTGAGAAGAATATTCTTACAGGTGTTGAATTCGCAGCTATGTCTGATGAGCAATTGGTTGACCGTGTAGAAGATGTGAAGATTCTCTCTCGTGCGCGTCCTAACGATAAAGAACGATTGGTAAAGTTGCTTAAGCAGAAAGGAATGGTAGTTGCTGCCACGGGTGATGGTACTAACGATGCTCCGGCGCTTAATGCTGCTGATGTCGGTCTGTCAATGGGAGATGGTACTGCTGTTGCAAAAGAGGCCAGTGATATGACAATACAAGACAACTCTTTTTCAACTATTGCGAATGCTGTTATGTGGGGACGTTCCTTTATAAGAATATCCAGCGCTTCCTGCTTTTCCAGCTTACTGTCAATGTAACGGCTTGTTTGTTGGTTCTTTGTGGCGCCTTTATGGGTACGGAGTCTCCTCTTACAGTAACGCAGATGTTGTGGATAAACCTTATTATGGATACCTTTGCTGCAATTGCTCTCGCCTCATTGCCGCCTTCACGTAGGGTGATGGAAGATAAGCCACGTGACCGAAGGGCTTCTATTCTCACTCCTACCATGCGTAAGGATATAATTGGGGTCGGATTATTCTTTTTCTTCTTACTTGTGGCAATGCTCTACATCTTTGAGCATGGTGACTATACGTCGATGAGAGAACTCTTCTTGAATTTCCAGTTAGGTGAACGAGATGGATTGAGTACATACGAGTTAACGCTTCTCTTTACGACGTTTGTGATGACGCATTTCTTCTATCTCTTCAATGCTCGCGCATTTGAAACTGGTAAGAGTGCACTTCATTTTAAGGGCTGTCAGGGATTACTTGTCATAGTAGTTGTTATCTTTGTAGGACAAGTACTTATGGTTGAAATACCAATGCTGCAAGACTTCTTTAATGTTTGCGGATTGAAGTTGGAAGATTGGATAATAATTATCCTTGGATCGTCACTTGTGCTTTGGATACGTGAAATCTGGCATTTGTTGACAAAGAAATAATGTAATAAATGGAACTGCACAATATTTTTTGTGTAGTTCCATGAATTTGAAAATCATGAGAAAGGCTGATGTATTAATACCTAATATGGCATTAGTAAAAAGATAGAATGGAGAAAAATTATGAATAGACAACAACAAAGAAAACAACTAGAGGAAGCTTTAGAAGTAATGAATCTAGATAACTATTTAGCTTTTGCTCTATATTTGCGCAAGATATTCATTATCCAGATCTTAAAAAACTGATAATGGATTATTTTGAAAGTTTGAAAAATTATAAAGAGTATGCCACATTCGTTTGGGATATGGTAGAATTAAGTAATCAATTAAAAAATGAGATACATTAAGTTATCTACACATTTTTAAGACAAACTCCTAAGCAAGAGTATAAACTGCTTACTTTTAGTTTAACACATTAACAAATAACAAAAAAGAAAAAGATTATTTTCGTTTCAAACGGCAAGTCAGTTATCCTTGTAAAAGATACAGAGAGTGAGGTATTATATGGTAATGTATCTAAGAAGAATATGTTACGTATAGTTCTTGCTGAATTTATTAGCTATTTGAAATAAAGTAAAATAATAAACATGGCAAAACGAAAAACAAATACAGGAATTCCAGGACTTTCGTTTTCTTGGAAACGAGCTTTGGGTATCACGCAGGCTAAACAGAAGTTTGCTCGTGAAACGGGGATTCCAACCTCTAAGGCTGGATTGGAAAGAAAAATAGGAAAGATGGTTCTGAAGGCATTGTTTGGAAAATAATATGAGTAATAACAATAATAAACAGTTAGGTGAAGCTCCTTGGCTCCATGTAATTATTTCCACAGGATTAGGCATAGGTTTTGTACCTAAAGCACCTGGTACAGCAGGTGCTTTCCTGGCTTTGCTCATTTGGATAGGTCTTTATTATGTCCTTTCTCCGATAGGGTTGATGGTGGCTACAATTTTATTGGTTGTTAGTTCTTTGTTGAGTCTCAATATCCCTTGCAACAATAGGTTTTGTGTTGTTTAGAGTGATAGATATAACTAAGCCGCTTGGTTGCAGATGGATAGACCGGAATATTCATGGTGGCTGGGGCTGTATGCTTGATGATGCTTTGGCTGGATTCTATGCATTTATTGTAACATTAATAATTAGATATTTCCATCTAGTAGAATATATTCATGGGACATATAACTTGTAAAACTGTACCTACAACTGGTATCATTGGAGCAATCGCTGGTGATTGCTTCGGGGCTGCGTATGAATTTCATCCAGTAAAGCATGGGGACTTCGATATATACAAAGAACCTCGTTTTACGGATGATACGGTTATGACCTTGGCTGTTGCAAAATGGCTGACGATTGATTCTGAACATACTCATGAGAAGCTCGTGGAGTGTATGAAAGAATTGGGACGGAAGTATATGTTTGTTGGCTATGGGAAGAAGTTCTTGCGGTGGATTATTAGTAGAAAAACGGAACCGTATAACAGCTATGGCAATGGTTCTGCCATGCGAGTAAGTCCATGTGGCTTTTATGCCAAGACATTGGATGAGGCTTTACAGCTTGCTAAGATTTCTGCAGAGGTGACTCATAACCATCCTGAAGGGATAAAGGGGGCGCAGGCTATAGCTGCTTGTATCTTCCTGGCTCGTCAAGGAAAAGACAAGAAGCAAATATGCGATTACGTTGAGGCTCATTTTGAAGGGTACAATCTTCACCGTACTCTTGCAGAAATACGTCCCGATTATGGATTTAGGGTTAGTTGTCAGTCGAGTGTTCCTGAATCTATCATCTCATATCTAGAAGCTGATAGTTATACTTCGGCTATCCGTAATGCCATCTCTCTTGGCGGTGATGCAGATACTATGGCGTGTATGGCTGGAGGAATAGCTGTTGCTACAAGAGGGATGGAAATGCCAAAAGAACTGGCTTATTGTGTATATAATAATGTGCTTGATGATAATCTTCGTCAGATTCTTAATGAGTTTAATTTGTATCTGAAGGAGCATGAAAGGGAATAAGTGTTGTCGTTAAAAAAGTGGAGCTGTGTAATCGGTACAGCACTATTACCAGATATGGATGACTTTAAGATTGGTTGGTTGTATGAATAGAAAAAATATGGAAAATGAAACTTTAAAAGAAAGATTCCTCGGTACCATCTTTGGGCAAGCTGTAGGAGATGCCTTGGGACTGAGCACGGAGTTTATGTCCAAGCAAGAGGTGGATCGTTTTTATCCAAATGGGATAGAGGACTATTCGCAAATCGTGCAGGATGATCATCGTCGTCGTTGGCAAAGAGGCGACTGGACAGATGATACCGACATGATGCTATGCATCTTAGATTCTTTTGTGGCTTGTCAAAAGGTAGATATTCTTGATATTGCCAGAAAGTTTAAGGAATGGATGATGAACGGAGGCATGGGAATTGGTCGGCATACATGCTCTTGTCTTTGAAGACAGGATATTGGATTATGAAGAGGTGATTGGCATTGCCAAACAATATGATGAACGAATTGTTCCATTTGTTGACTTGGCATATCATGAAGGTCTGGATTCTTTGTGCCTGGATGATGAAAAGAGTATGGGATATACACTCAGAACTTTAGGGGCAGCCCTATGGGCTTATTGGCATGCAACCTCGTATAAAGAGGGTATCCTGAAGATTGTTTTATCAGGAGGAGATGCGGATACCAATGCTGCAGTGACGATAGCGCTGTATCGGTACCACGCGTAGCGTTGTAATCGGTACCATGCTATCACTGCAATCGGTACCGCTTGTATCGCTGCAAACGGTACCAAGATTTCAGTTCTGCTTTTCATTTGCAAAGGTAATCTATTTTTTAGGGTGTCCAGTTCTCTGTTCTTGAAAACAAGCTGGAAACATCCCTGTTAATTGTTAATATTACGCTCTGATATTTAACGTTTCATGTAACGAAATAGTTCTTTGAAA
>NZ_QSIG01000038.1:0-31729 GCF_003468525.1 Prevotella sp. AM34-19LB
CTGTTCAAGACAGACTTTGGTTAAAGACCATGCTTTTCTGGTTAAACCAGCGTATTACCTCAAGTCGCTTTATGGGGTAAGGGGATTTTGTGTCTGCGACATTTCTGTTATGCAAGAAATATGTACAATAAAATGAATTTTGTCGCTTTGCAAGCAAAATCCCACTAAACCCTATAGGTTGCGGATTTGAGGGTATATTAACCAACTTTAGCTTTCGTGATTCCGGGTGCAAAGGTAAAAGAATACTTACGATTCAAAAAAATTCTTCAATGCATATCGAATCGCACGATTGATAACATAAGAAGACTGCTTGCAATGCATCACTGCAATAACAACCACTTCATATCTATCAATCAAATAAAAAACCATATTAGGACCAATATTGAGATGCCTAACCTTAATGCCATCTGAAGAAAACTTTTTGTCCCAAATTCCTATATCAGGATTTTTCCTCAGCTCATTAACCTTATCAAGAATTCTTCGAAGAGATTTCTTTGCAGTTATCTCTCCAAAGTTATCAACAACATATTGCATATCTGCTCGTAGTTGTTCTGAAGCAAAAGGTAACCATCTCAGTTCCATCCCATAGCCTCCATGACAGATTTTTCTACTTGTTCTTGGGTCAAGCAACGACCAGCACGATGTTCTTTAACAGCATACTCCGCCAACTCTTTCATGAGTTCTGGTGACAGCTGATTTATCAAATCATCATTTCCATCTTCCTCATCATAAAGAGACATCTGTATCAATTCGGCAAGATTACTTCTATCTTCCCGACTCCAATTCTTGATTTCATTCCAATATGGAAGAACCATATTTGCTGTATTACCAGTTGTATACATAATTCTAGCCTCCTATTTATTCTAGTTCAACATTCTGCCGCCAAAGTTACGCTTTTTTCTCTAAACCACCAAGAAATTAACAAGAAATCTGCAAGTCATCAGCAAAATCTCCCGAAATCTGCGAAATTCAAAGACCGAATAGGTCTATATCTATATTTCGTAAACCTTTACAAAAAAAGTTATCATATACGAATACAAAATCTAATCATTAATAGAAATCAAATCAGAAATATTAGTAACCAGTTGTTCCCATCCATCCATAATGATACCAGGAGAATGCGTAGCTAATATAATCTGACTTACCATATATTTTTTCTATCTTTATGCTTTTTATCTTCATAACTGCCAATTACAAGATACTACCTAAAGAATCTGTTTTACTTCATCCACTGTCTTATTCAACATCTTAGCAATTTCATCAAGCGACATGCCATTTTCCTGCATTCCCTTAATCATCTTACGAAGCATCTCATCCTTCTCCTTCAATTCATTCAATTGCATTATTAGGGTATCTTTTTCTTCTAAGATTGAGAAGAATTCATCCTCAACATTCATCTGATACCTCATATCAGGATCAGCTGCAGCCGATTGAAGACGACGAACAATATATTCCATATCATTGTCACCCTCAAACTGCTTATCATCAACCTTGATCACCTTTTTATTATCCGCAACATTCGTCTGGTCAAACAAGCAAAGAACCTTCTCTAAGCGATTGTTAACCCTACCATGCAACAAAGGAATCTGCACTATGATACTATCATGCTGCAAACTCTCAACAAAAGGATCAGGAATTCCCGCCTCTACTTTTTTACCATCATAATTATAAGCATGATGGTTGACATATATAACAGGTTCTTCTATCTCACCGACACAATGTCCAAGGAGGTAGATTGCAACCATAGGAATAGCATACTTTCCATGCTCTTCCTTCCGCATATTCTCCTCGTTGTTATATTGCAGAGCAAGATACCGGCGGAAACGCAAAGTCTCAGTTGGCAGCCAAGTCTTTTGAAGCTCAATCAACATCAAATGTGGCTGATTATCTTCATCTAAAACAGTAGCAGCGAAATCGATTCTGAACATGGAGATAGATTCACGACGAGTCAGATTTGCATATTCATTCCTGCGAATCTTCACATCGATAACTTTCTTCTTCAACAATGCTGACAGAATGGTCTTAGAGATACGATTATCCTCCATCAAGTATTTGAACACTGCATCATAAAGTGGGTTTGCAACATAAACAACCATAATCTATCCTCCAACTATCAAAATGCAATCAGCAAACAGCGTCAATAATATATTTTTTATTTTTCCATCCAATTTTCAACAACAATACCATTAAGCCTTCCTATGTGCTTAACGTTTTCTGTAACCATAACCATATTATTTATGATAGCTGTAGTACCAATAATTATGTCAGCATCTTCAATAAGCTGACCTTTTTTACGGAGAAAAGCCTTTTGAACAGCAAATTCATTCCAAACATTTACCATTGGCAATATTGTTACATACTGGCAAAACACAGATACTGCTTTTATATTCTCAGACGGTCTATCGCTACACTGAGCACCATAAAGTAATTCATAATCATCCAAACTTGACAGGTTCTGACTTTGACTTTTTACTTTCGTTGATATTTGCTATAATATCTTCTGCCGACTGTTCACCAACCCATGAACCACAGCAACGTTCTATCATTTCCGTTGTTCTGTCGGCAGGTGCTTTGATTTCCTCTGCATTTGTTATCGACATGGAAAGTAAGGCAATAACTTCTATCTTATCTTCCTTGCTTAACTTTTCGAGTTCATGCCAATGAGGAACCTTACTTGCAAGCCTATTACTTAAAGCAACCATATTCATAATCTTCTCCTTTTAAACGTTCAACTTTGCCACAAAAATACGCTTTTTTCTCTAAACCACCAAGAAAAAAGAAAGAAATCTGCAAGTCATCAGCAAAATCTCCCGAAATCTGCAAAATCCCAAACCGAACAGGTCAAAATCTGCGTCATCTGCGAAATCTGCGTGCCTTTTATCTCAAGGCAGAAAACCCTGCAGGAAGAGGACGAAGTTGAAATCTACATGTTCGGCTAATACAAAAAAAAGAGGCGATTATACAATCGCCTCTTTAATACTTTCTACAATGTAACGAACATCATCATCCGATACCATCGGACCAGCTGGCAATCAGTAGTAGGAGTATCCACCATGAGGATTCTTTTCAACAGCAAAGATGCCATTTCATCCTGCTTGATAAAGGCCTAAAGAAAGACCTCCACAGCCCGCAAATAAGTCTATAACAGTATATTGCTCTTTTTTCATTATCAATTTTTTGTTTGCAACGTTATAATATTTTTTCAATACACAAATAACATAACAAAAACTTTATGTATTTTTAACCCACATTGCAGTCACGGTAACTACTCAGCACCCCTAACCAAGTATATGTGGGTAATCCTCCTTGATAAGGCTGATATAATCCCACGTATCTGCATCTATTTTATCTTTCTCTGATGCAATTTTATTCCAAACATTACGCAGCATATCTTCCAACAATTCACGCTCTTGACTTATGTAAGAAATTCTGCTATACATTTTGCTTCCCCAAGTTTCAAAATTCCTTTCCACTTCATCCCAAAGATGCGAATCTATCAAACGACAAAAGTTTGCCAATACTGCTTTATAGTTATGCAATGGAACATACGGAATATCTTCTTTTGCCATATAAGCTTTTCCGAAGATATCGGGGCTCATTACTATCCATTTTCTTCTAGAAGTATTGGAATGACCTAAAGCATCCAACTTATGTTTGGCTTGCTGACAAACATCTGCCTTAAAGACAAAAATAGCATCCTGTGAAATTGGAAATTCAGCTGCATTCAAAAGAGTCATCGTATGCTTAACCTTATTATTTAAGCTCAATGCCGTTATGTTCTTGGCTGACTGATATCCCAATCTCAATTCCACCATCAGCAGACTAGAGCCACTCTTATGATTATTATCATAATTGGCTATACCGATGAATGCACATTCTGGTAGATTGGATGTGTATGAAGAAAATCATTGTCAAATATCTGTGTCGCCATACTGCTGAATCCTTTCCAAAGCTATGTTAAACGATTCGAAAATAGGCTCAATGTCTTTACCTAACCACTTAAAGTTATAACGATAAGAACATTCTTGCTCTTCGCTGGAAGATATGTAGAAGTTTGTCTCCTCCAACACCTCTTCTCTTTTGGCAATGGCCTTGATGGCAGCAATAAAGTCGGGATCATGACTAGCCAAAATCAGTTTCGTTCCCAATGTCTTATGTATCAAAACTAGCAGTCTGGCATATTCCACAATCCACTGCGGATGCAAATGAACCTCAGGTTCATCAATCATCAAGATAGTTTTATCAACCAAATATCCATTCTTGATCAACTGATAAAGATAAGCAAAAGTCTTCATACCAGTAGCTATTTTTTCCACAGGCAATTTAAGATGCTCATCTTTTCGTTCGTAATAGAGTTCTGTCTCGCCTAGAAGGCTATCAATCTGTGAGATTTTACCATTAAGCAATCGAGCGATACGCAAGAGAAGCATCTTTGACTTATCCAAAGTCCTACCTAGAGAATGAGTCATGTTACCATGAAGACGCTGCAAGAACACATTGTCTGCCAAATTTTTAGCATTCAATGCCATAGGTGTATCAATATAAATAGCTCGTTCTATGTTAAACAATGAGCCCAGACTCTCCTCAGAGATTATATTGACATCATCCTCCCAAAGTTGCATCGACTCTGGAGCAACATCATCTTCACGAAGATACTCCTCAATAAAGCTATATACGTCTTTTATAGAGCGTGTACTAAGTCGCTTTTCCCAATCATCAAGCATCCTATCGGTCTGTTGAAACATTTTCGTCTCAAAATTATCAAATGTTTCAATGTTATCAGAATCCTCTATTAATTGATTTAAATAGTTTATAACCCTCACCTTTCTTAAGGCAGATACATCATCCGAAAGAAACTCAGGTCTTACCTGTTCTGTAAACTCGGCTACTATAGAATTATATTTTTTAGCCACCTCATCAACAGCTGCTCCAACATTAATTTCTTTTTTCAAAGCATCAATATTGGCCGCCAACGACAAGATTTCACTTCTACTACTGCGATACCCCCATATTTCTCGAATAGCACGTGCAAGAATCTGCAAACTATGTTTGAATTCATCATTTACACCCTTGCCTACATACTCATCGAATCTAGTGGCAACATCCACCATATAATACAACCATTTGGAAATAGTACTTTTGCCACTTCCATTAGGTCCAGCCAAAACTGTTATTCCATCTACCAGAATATCAGCATTTTCTATGGCATGATAATCGCTTATGTTAAATCTATATTTGCTCATAACAATTCCATTTTAAAGCAAAAATAAAGATTTCTCTTGGAAAAAACAAATCTTTAAGCAACAAAACGCTCTTTTTTAACTTTTTGAAACGATTATAGCGCTATATGTCTAAGGATTTCTTTTCATCTAACAAGAAAACGAGTATATTTGTATCGAAGTAAACCACTTGGTGGCCATGCTCCTCTAACCTTCTACCCCTATAGGTTCTTTACCTGTACGTTCCAGACAGCTTTTGCGAACCAAGTTCTCCAGTTTCTCCACCATTTTACGTTTGTTTTCCTTAGAAGCATTCCAACGGCGTAGAGCCTCTTCCCTTGTTAACTTTGTTGTATCCATATATTCTTCCTCCTATTTATTCTAGTTCAACATTCTACCGCCAAAGTTACGCTTTTTCTATGAAACCACCAAGAAAAAAGCAAAAATTCTGCAAGACATCAGCAAAATCTCCCGAAATCTGCGAAATCCCAAACCGAACAGGTCAAGATCTGCGTCATCTGCGCCATCTGCGTGCCCCTATTCCCAATGACCGCATAGATCAAAAAAACTGTGGGAATCTTTTAGAATAACAAGAAATTCGCAAAAAAGCTGTTATTTCATTCTCATTCTACTATTAATCTTTATTAATTTTATATCGAGATATACCATATATATGGAATATATTATGTATCTTTGCACCAAAATAGAACCATTTAAACAAATACAATTATGAGTACAGTTTCAGTAACACCTTCTAAAAGAAAGATCATCGACTTAAAAGATGATACTTTTAAGACCCTATCCATTATGGCTATTCAGAAGGGAACCAACCTCAAAAACTATATAGAGGATATACTTAATGGTATAGCCGAGGATTACGAAGACGCGAAGCTCTATGCCAAATTAAGAAAAGAGCAGCCAGAGGGTCTCATCCGTGCCAACAAAGAAGAACAAGAAGATTTTGAAAAGTGGTTAGGCGTATGAATGTCGAATTTTCCAAAGCCTTTATCAAAGCTTCCAAACGTCTTTCTGGCAAGATGCTCGATTCTTTAAAACGTACGATAGTAGAAGTTAAAGCAGCCAAAGGCATTCAAGATATCTCTGACTGCAAGAAACTTGTTGGGTATCGTAATATATATAGAATTCGTTTAGGATATTGTATTACATACCTTTAGCAAGGCGAATCCAGCCCACACAACAGAATAGAGGAAGATATAGCAAAAACATCCACCATATACAAAAAAAGAGGCGATTATACAATCGCCTCTTTAATACTTTCTACAATGTAACGAACATCATCGTCCGATACCATCGGACCAGCTGGCAAGCAGACACCTACCTTGAAGATAGCCTCACTTACACCATTCACGTATGCAGGAGCATCCTGATAAACAGGCTGCTTATGCATAGGCTTCCATACTGGTCGTGCCTCAATCTTCTTGCTCAACATAAAGACACGCAATGCCTCCACATTCTCATTTGGCTGACAATCAGTTGTAGGAGTATCCACCATGTGAATCACACCAGCAGCTCCACCAACGGCAGTCTTCACTACCTCCTTGTATGCATTCTCCTGACCCTGAATCTTCAGCTTAGGATCAAGTGTAATGGTGCAGAGCCAGTAGTTGGAATCATAGTCAGCATTAGGAGCCTCATGCAAGGTAACGCCCTCAACATCCTTCAAGAGTTCCTTATACAACTCCTGTACATGCTTATGGTGAGCGATGTGTTCCTCCAATACAGTCATCTGACCACGACCGATACCCGCACACACATTACTCATACGGTAGTTGTAACCGATGGCAGTATGCTGATAGTAAGGATAAGCATCACGAGCCTGAGTAGCATACCACATCACATTGTTCTTGCTCTCGGCATCCTGACAAATCAAGGCACCACCACCAGAAGTAGTAATCATCTTGTTACCATTGAATGACAATACGCCGAACTTACCGAATGTACCCAATACCTGACCTTTCCATCTAGAACCGCAGCCCTCAGCAGCATCCTCCACTACAGGGATACCATACTTTTCTGAAATCGCCATAATCTTATCGCAATCATAAGGCATACCATAGAGAGCAACAGGAACAATCGCCTTAGGATACTTACCCGTCTTCTCCTTACGGTCGATAATCGCCTTCTCCAGCAACTCCGGATCCATATTCCATGAATCAGGCTCAGAATCAATGAAAACAGGAGTAGCACCGAGATATGTAATAGGATGAGAAGAAGCACAGAAAGTAAAGCTCTGCACACAAACCTCATCACCAGGACCAACACCGCAAGCCAGCAAACCCAAGTGAACGGCAGCAGTACCAGCACTCAGCGCTACCACCTCACGAGACAACTCAGAGCCATCGCTGTTTTTTGAAACGAAAGCCTTGAGGTCATCCTCAAAACCATTCACGTTAGGCCCCAGAGGCACCACCCAGTTGGTATCAAAAGCCTCCTTCACATATTTCTGTTCCTCACCAGTCTCGCTCATGTGAGCCAGACAAAGATAAATCGTCTTTCTTTCTTCCATTTGTATATTGTATTTAAAGTTTATTCATTAACAAATTCCCCTCACTATCCCCAAGCTTCTCCAATCTGCCCCATCAAGCAACCCATTATCTCCAGGCGGTCCCAGCCCGCACAACATGGCGCAGACCTTTGATGGTCCGCCAACCATAAAGCGAAGCGGTTCCGAGCACCGGAGGGCGGTTTCCCTCTTCTTCCCTGAGGGGAGAAGACCGAGAAGAGAGGTGGAGCCTTCTTTAATGGTAAAGAAGGACGGGATGATTTTAGAAACCCTTCTTTAATGGTAAAGAAGTATGGGTACGTTTTCGAAAAAAATCTTCTTTCTAAAGAAAGCCAGAGAACTTCGAAAACAAAATTCTTTTCCCTTTAAGAATTCCTAGGAATCCCAAATATCCTAGAAATGCCCCCACACTATTATGTATTACATCATCCGTTTCACAAAGCCCTTTACAGAAGGCGAATTGTGAAACCTCAATGATCCCCGATAAGCAGATTCCAGCCAAGAGAATCTTCTTGGTATTAAACCAAGTCCTCCAAGCAACAATCCTATCGGCACGAAGAGAGCAATATTCAGCAACACTTCAATCAAGTCAGCAGGATAATCCACCCGATTCCAAATATCAAGATAGTTCCAAAATGGAATCAACTCAATATGCCGTTCCCCATGACTTACTCTACAAATCACGGTAGAACAAAGCACCAGGAAGTAATATTCCGCAAGCAAAGACCCAAGCACGAACCTCTTCGCCCTACTCCCTTTCATCACCAGCATCCCAATCACGAGTGCAACAGAAAGCACAAGAAAGGAGATGAGTACATACTCTACAGGAATCCTAGGATTCAGCCATTCGTAGAATTCATCCATGAAACACTAAACTTCCTCCCCTGCAAACTTCACCTTTCTACCAAGCACGGTAGCGAATATCATTTCGATATCCTTCCAGAAGGAGTAATGGCGATAATAATAGCAGTTAAGGCGAACCTTATCAGGGTATATCACCTTGTCATTATATTCTGTAGCAATATCTTGCATAGGGCGAGTATCACCCTCAGCCTGTTTCTTTGCCACATACACAGAAATCATTTCATCTTCCAGACGATATTTCAAGGTAGCAGGACCAGTGATGCCAGGACGAAGCTTCAGCACATCCCTGTCATCTCCCTCCAACTTATCAGCATAACCAGGAACATCAGGACGAGGCCCCACAAAACTCATGTTACCAATCAACACGTCCCAAAGTTCAGGCAACTCATCAATCTTATAATGGCGGAGCTTCGCACCAAACGGAGTGATTCTGCTATCACCCGCCACCGATACCGACGAACCATTATGACTCACCACCATCGAGCGGAACTTATGGCACTTAAACAACTTACCACCCTTTCCCACTCTCTTCTGAACAAAGAAAGCCGAACCTCCCGGCATCTTCTTATGAATAAGAAAAGCCACAAGCGGGAATAACCACCATATCAAAAGCAAACCGCAAAGGGATGCTACTATATCAAATAATCTTTTGAAAAGCATATAGTTTTATTTATTTAAAAACGTATAAAAGTTTATCCCTAAGAAAAAAAAGAAAATACGGAATTCTCGAAGATATGTAAACCCTCATTGTCAGAATACTATCTTCCGTCTTCTTTCAATTACTTCAGCCAACTCTCTTCTAGACAAAAATTTAAACTTAGTCAAAGGATAGAACTTAGCATGACTGCTATCAATCAGGACTCTTTCACTGATATTCTCCAACATTTCAGAAGCTTCCAACATCTCATAAAAGACATACTCACCTTTTTTATTCTTACCATATGGTGAAATAGCATCATAAAAGAGTAAAGCTAGCTCCTCATCAGATAACTGAGACTGCAACAAATTAATATAGCGTTGCTTCTTAATGATATTCCCATCCTGCTCCTTAACAAACTTAACAGTATTAAAAATATATCTGAAGAAATAACCTATATTACCCTCTGTGGAATCCACATACTCCTTATAATACAAGCCTATCTCATTCCTAGCAGCTTCAATAACGGAATCCAAAGGATTCTCTGTACTCAAATCCTCAAAGTACTTTTGTGCAACAGAAGACTTACTTAAGGAATGAGCATAATTAACAAAATTATAATAATATCCCTCAATAGATAAAACCTTGTGATTCTTCAAACTTTCAATAGTAGTTCTTCTAACATCAGAAAGAAGAGACATAATATTGAAAAAAGTCTCTTCAAAAGACACAATCTTTTGCGACTTCTCTGACAATTTAAACTGGTTACGCTGCTCTTTAAAGGTAATGAAAAGGAATAAGGTTGACGCAAAAGATAATAAATACCAATTGTTCCAGTCATCATATCGCCAAAATTATCTTTCAATGGGTCTAACAAGAAAGAAAACATACCGACATAATCTTCACCAAGCCATAGAACTGCAAGAAATATGCCCAACAAAATAAGACATATTAAAAGCAAAGCATAGGAAGCATATAATAGAATCTTAGTTTGTTTCATTTTAAATCATATTGTTTTTTAATCAAAGATATCAATATCATGGCCTGTTTATTAATTGAATCATAAGTAGGATATCCATCGTCACCTTTGACTATTTTGTTTGTTATATCCATAGAGGTTCCTAACTTTGAAAATTGTCCTACAGATAGAGTACGCTCATGACCATCAATATTCATCGTCACAGAAATATCCTCAAAGTTTTGACCATCTATCTCATAAAACTGTGACTGTGCATTTCTAGACGAACGTAATTTGTCAAAGAGATTCTTTTGAAAAAGAACACTTTTGGCTTTAATAACGTAATCTACAGTATAATCTTTATTAGTAACATGATCTCCTGCTAACTTAGAAACATTAAAGCCAGCATTACTAATACTACGCAATGTAATTCGCTTAACTCCCTTCGATTTTTCCATCGCAGAATCTGCTAATTCAGAAATGCCTACAGGCTGAATCTTAAGAATGGCATCATTATCCTTTTGAGAATAAAAGTTGAGCAAGTTTCTCTGTATGATAGTTGCAATGCCACTAGATGACATACTTTCAACAATAAGGAAGCCAACTACAGAATTCTCTGGTATATAAAATTTAAAAAAGAAAGGCTTTAATGGAGCATCCTCTTTCTTTTTAGTATAAAGATACTTACCGTTGTTTGAATTAACAACTACTTCTGAAGTTCCTGATTCTCCATACATTATCACACCTTCAAGCATACGCCCAATTCGGGTCAAGCTAAAAGAGCCATCATCATTTGGTGTATCTTCACAACTTTTTCCTCATCAACTTTTAGTATTTGATTTTTCTCGACTGTAGCTCCATCGCTCTTTTGGGTCATCTTACCTTTAAACTTCCAAGACTCAAACATATTTTCGATAATCGACAGCATATCTTGCTTAGCCCCGAAATCTGATAATATATATTCTTTTTTGGTATCGAAGCGCTTCTGTAATCGAATACTATATAAATTTAAAGCATAACTATTTGCCATATCTGAACTACGATTTTACAATAAAGATAGTATCTTCGTTTGATATATTACAAAAAGGATTTCTATAGAAATTGATAAACACTTTGCCTTCAAGAAGGAACTCGCCCAAAATCAATGACAACCGTTTACCGTCAAAATCAGTAAGAATGATGCCATTATAGGTAGTATCTTCTTCTTTATCTAAAAGATGATTCTCATCAGCAAAATCAACCAAGAATTGACTTAACTCTGAAAAGGTAAACGACTTTCCTTTATGCTCTGAAATAAAAGTCTTTACTATATTTTTAACTTCCATATCAGAACACAATAACTTTAATGGTCTATTATCATAATAGTATCTCATAATTCTAATACATCAATTATCTCAAAACCTTATATGCAAGCTTTAACAACCAACTTGGCGATATCATCAACCAATACATAGCATAGGCATAAACTACTGCCATAAATCCATAGCCCAAATCTTTCTTGATTTGCATCCGCAACTTCAATTGGCTTTTAGCAAACTCCTTACCATTGCGTCGATTTTTAAACATATCATCTGTCATTCGGAAATTAAGAACAACATCAGGTATATTAGCTATCTTACATCCGTGCTTATATCCCTCATGCCATAATCTAGTATCCTCATTACGAACATAATCTGTAGGATAAAGCCAACCAACCTTATCAAAAAAACTGCGTCTGAACATTACTGTTGGATGAGCCACAGGATTTCGTTTTGCAAAGAAAGCACGGCACTCATCTGCAGTACAAGGATAAGAAGTAACTTTTCCTCTATTCATGCCATTTTCATCAATTTCATTGATAGCTCCACCTACCGCATCTACTTCTGGGTGATTCTGCAAATAATTAACCTGCTTTTCAAATCGATCCGGGGTTGAAATATCATCAGCATCCATACGTGCTATAAATTGATAGTCAAAGGGCATAACAACAGCCAACAACTCATTCAGCGATTTAGCTAATCCTTTATTTTCATCCCTTTTATAGATATGAATCCTAGTATCTGATAAACTGGAGAGATATAAATCAACATCATCCTTTACATGACCATCATATTGAATATAAAAGTCAAAATCTGAATATGTTTGATTCAATATACTATTTATAGCTTGCGAAACATAGTCAACATTATCATTAAGATAAAGAGACATTATTACAGCAATTCTCATATCAAATTATTCTTTTGGAAGTTCAAATTCACAAATGAAGTGTCTTTCCCTCTTCTCCAATGGTGGTAATTCCATATAATTATTATAAAGATTTCTAAGATATTTATCTGTTTGATGAGGCAGATTTACTTGCAATCCTTCAAAAGAACCTTTTGTCACAGGAACAAATACATCCATATCAAATATCTCGCCATTATAATACTTACGCCCTGTAGGAATTCCCCATTGATTACCATTTTTGGAAGAAGCGACAAACTTATCAAACCAATATATCCATTTACTATGAGATGCAAAACCACACAAAGTACCTATTATCTTTTTAAAAACATATCGCTTCTTTAAACTAGAATCCAGGCCCATAAATTCCTTCAATTGAGGACTAGGATATTGTGTATAAAGTCTACAAATAGATATAAACTGAATACTATTTGCTATAAATCCCTTTATCTTCTGCCCCCAAATACTATTAGGAACTACATCTAATGGAAAAACATCCATAAATATACCTTTTGGAAAAGGAGACGTAACATTATGAATTTCAACATCTTTAGAATTCTTTCTAAAGATTTTCAAGAATACAGTGTTTGCATCTGAGCTTTTATTTGGATAAGTATATTCATATTTTTCACCTAATTCTCCATTTTCCAACAAATCGAGCAACACATTATAATCAGCACGAGGCATCATTACATCAAGATCATCGTCCCAAGGTATAAACCCCTGATGCCTAACAGCTCCTAAGCAAGTACCTCCTGACATCATATATGTTAGCTCATACTTATCGCATAGAGCTGCAACATCTTTATATATATCAAGAATTGCACTCTTAAGTTGAGCGGATTCCTCAGGAGACAATTCTCTTAAATAGTCACTCTTATGTGACAATTCACTCATTATCTGACTTTCTGATTTCATAAGTTATTATTTTAAAATTTCTATAGTTCGATGAATAGCATCCCTCATTTCATATCTAGGCTCAAACCCAATAGTTTTTATTTTATTATTGTCAAGAATAGCTGTCATCGCAATACTAAATCCCTTTTTCTCAGTATCTGAAGGCAAATCAAATATTATTCTCTTTCCATTTTCTTCTGCACAAAGTGCTGCAAAATCTTTTAAATGTATATTAGTTTTTTCACTACTAACATTATATGGAACACCTATTTCACCTTTCAAAAGAATGGTTAATAAACCTATTACTGCATCTGCAACATATGTATAAGAAAAAAACTGAATACCTTCACTTTTTAAAACAATGTCTTCATTTGCTATTGCTTTCAATATAAACTGAGAAGAAGCTTTTGTATCAGACAACAACATAGTTGGACCAAAAATACGGCATAAACGAGCAATTTTAACTTTAACATTACGCTCTGATTTATATGATTGACATAATGCCTCACATGTACGTTTAGATTCAGAATAACAAGCTCTAGAATTCTCTAAATTCAATCGTCCATTGTAATTTTCTGAAAAAAAACATCCATCTATAGAATTACCATAAACTTCTACACTGGAGGGATAAATAACAGACGCATTACAAGAAACTGCTAAATCCAAAGCATTGCGTGCTCCTTCTATATTTATCAGCATTGTCTCTATTGGAAATTGAGAATAAGCGAGTGGATGAGTATTACTCGCTAAAGGAATAATATAATCAACCTTTAAATCTTCAGGAAAAGGAACTTGTACATCCTGTTCTATAAAACTAAAATTAGACTTAGCATAGTATTCACCCAATCTAACTTGCGCTCTTTCTTTATTTCTACCAACAGCTATTACCTTCGTAAGTGGAATTTTCATCAAAACATCAATGAGCATTACTCCCACCATACCTGTTGCTCCTGTTACAAGAAAAGTTTTTCCAGACAGTTCATCCGTATCAATTGTATTCAAAATATTATGAATATCCTCTTGATAAAGGATATGTTTCTTAAAATTTTTCATTATATAAAAATATTATTTAAGCCATGGAGCCTTTGACACATGACGTAATGCTTTAAACAACTCAATATCTTCAACATTAGTCAATTTAAGTCCATTCTTTTCTGAACCTAAAACCAAATGTTGATCATCAATACCAATCTGACCTACCATCTGGCACATTGCTGCAGTTTTACTTCCTCCCAAACCTTGTTGAAGAGCTTTTTCTTGTGCAGCCAAAATAGTTCCTAAATGATAAGTATGAGGAGTCTGGGTTCGACACAATCGTTCACGAGGAGTATCAATATAACTTAAGTTCTGTCTATCTGCATGAAATTCCATAATTACTTCCTTACAAAGAAGTCCAGTTACAGCATAACCATATTCGTTACAAATCTTAATATTATTTGAAATAATATCCTCTGATACTAAAGGACGTACTCCATCATGGATAATAACAACTTCTTCATCACCTACACCTTGTTCTCTCAATCCTAATAATCCATTTCGTATAGATTGAAAACCACTATCCCCGCCAGGAAATATCCATTTCAACTTGGTTATTCCATACTGACTAGCATAAGCTTTCAAAACCATTTCCCATCCTTCTAAACAAACTACAGCAATTGTATCAATTTGAGGATGATTCTGAAAAGCTTGCATAGTATAGATAATTACAGGACAATCATCTATATTCATGAACTGCTTTGGTATATCCTGCCCCATTCTTGTTCCAGAACCGGCAGCCGTTAATAGTGCTATGTTCATAATTAATATTTATATTAAGTAAAAAAAATAATTTTTATTTGCATTAAGTATACAATATACCGAATCCACTAAGAAAAGATCTTTTCTATCTTTATCTCAAAGAACACCATCCGATTATCAATTTAGCTAATTGAAGATTTTCAAGATTGCGTCTCCAGGTAGACCTGGCTGCTTTTTAATCTTTTGAATTTATATATTCCTCATACTCTAATCTACACCCCTCACATAATCCCATATCATCAACTCTTGCCTCTTCGCCACATTTACAACAAACATCAGAAGAACTAAAGTTATCAGATATCGGACTAATCTTTTCAATATCTGGATCATTCAATAAATCAGCCCCACCACTCTCAACATGACCTTCATTGAATACTCCTACGGGATACTCATATGCATAAAACGATAAATTTATTTCGTTTACACAATAAGGACAATCTACACTCGATTCAGAACACCATTCAATTTCTTCACCCATTTCCCGGTCATCATAACTTGATGATTCCCAATCTAAATATAAATCATCAGTCCAAATAGAAAATTCATGCCCACAACTTTGCCATCGAAGATAAATTCTATCCCCAGAATGACTTTGAATTAATTGTCGTTCATGAGCAAGACGTCCAAGAGCATAGACAACATTATCCAATTCATCAAAAAGAGGAAGTTCATCCGGCTTCTTACCATAAAGAGCTTTAAGCTTTTCAATAAACGAAGAAGGCTTATAAAACAAAATCTTACGACCAGTCTCTTCCAGAAACTCAACAAGAAGTTCAGGCTGAGGTTTACCTTTATCTACTCCAGTTTGTTGGATCCAATCTTTCTTATTGTCATTACATACAAAAATAATATCACAAGACGATTCTTTGGCATAATCAAGAAGAGATTTCCAGATTATCAGATCACCATATTTACGAATCCCTTCTTTACCTTTTGCATCCTCATATCCAGGCGGAATTTGATTACGATAGCGAAAGTCTCCTTCTCTCATAATTTCCAAAATCGTTTTATACGAATAAGGAGAACCTGTCTTTAAGCTATTAACAAGTTCCAACAAGGAATCATTTTCTGCTATCTTATTAATTTCAGCGATTCTGGAACCATACTGGTTTCTGATTAAATCCTTAATTACTCTAATATGCTTATTAGCTTCTTCTACTTCATCTTTCAAATCTTTAAGCTGGTCAGAATCTATATAGGGATGATAATATTTATTAGTTTCCCATTGCTTTATACATTCTCTTACAGCTTTTACAAAATGACTATTTGTCACTTCAGGAAGACGATATTTCTCTACTAGCGGATTTGTTATCGCTTTTTTCCTATTGCGCAAATACTCCTCTTTTACTTGATATGGTATCCAAATTCTATCTTTTAAAGAAGACAAAATAGATACCATGGTCAGGCGATAATGGTCTGTAAGATCATACAAGCTGCACAAAGCAGAAGTATCAAAGACTATTGTGGCTTTCTGCCACAACGCATCTTCTTCCTCTTGAGTAAAATGTGGCGGTTGATAGATATCCATAATTATTCACCTTTATAAAGTTTAATAAAGCGAGCTAAATTCTTTATTTTATTTCTAAGCAACCATGAATAAAAAAGCCAATAATATGCCAAACCTTTTTTATTAAATCCACGCAACATAATTTTTCTATCATGTTTAGAATATTTCCAAGCTTTCTTCGCTCCACTAGTGGATAACCCTCCGGCAGCCATATTAGACAAGACTTTGTTTATTTCGACAAATTTTACGCCTGAATAAAAACATCTTAAAATAAAATCCTGATCTGCCGACAATCTCATTTTATCATTAAAGAGTCCCACTTTCTTGTAAATTTTTGCAGGAACGAAAGTAGCCGGATGACGTATTCCTGACATGACATATAGATGTGTCTGCTTATAAAAGGAATTTAAATTGACCATCCATTCACGCTGGATACCATTTTTATGATAAACAATTCCTCCACAATACAAGCAATCCTCATCTCTGCCATTTTCCAAAAATTTACTATATACCCAAGAAAGAGCATTTGCATCGAGCCAATCATCACTATTAACTATACCAATAATGATACCATTTGCTCGTAAGACACCTTTATTCATTGCATCATAAATTCCCTTATCAGGTTCACTTTTCCATTTTAAACGTCCCTCAAATGAAGACTCGTAACGTTTAATAATATCCAATGTACCATCATTAGAACCACCATCGACTATAATATACTCATAATCTTTAAAAGTTTGACCTAAGACAGACTTAATAGTTCGCTCAATGGTTAAAGCACTATTATAGCAAATTGTTATCAATGAAAACTGAGGGGAATTATTCATATTCATCATATTTCACTTTTCTTTTTAAGTATTGGACTTTAATTTTTGTTAAACAAAAAGAAAATATAGATATATTTTTAATACCATTCGCCATCCTCCAACATCTGAGATTATCTTGAAGGATTTTGAGAGGTGACATCATTTTTTTTACATAAAACCAAAAGTTTCTTCTACAAGCGCCAACGACATTATTCGCATGCTGACGATACAATACTGTTGGAGTATGTATAGCTAATATAATACCATCTTGTGCAGATACGGATTGGTTTAACAACATATCATGCATAGTAGCATATTCTACATTTGGAAGAGATACTTTTTTAGCCTGATTATTAAATGCCATAGCACAACCATTCGCACTATTACAAAGTACCATTTCCTCAAATGTGGAATTATCCGGTAATAAATTTGAAAATTTCCAAAAAGAATTACATATTACATTAAGATTTTGATCAACAACCTTCATATCCGTATGAACAATTATTGGTTTGCTTGTATATTGACGCTCTAACTCTATTATTCTGTTAATAGAAATTTCAACTTTATTCGGCAACCAAACATCATCATGGTCACAAAACAAATAATAATCACTTTCTACTCTTTGCAATAAATCAACAAAATTTCGATACGCCTTAAGACTTTGACCATAATTATCTAAAATCATTATCTTATTAGGATAAAGATTTTTATATTTTCTTAAAATATCAGGAGTTTTATCTGTAGAGCAATCATCTCTCACATATAAAATCCAGTCTTTATATGTTTGCTGAAGCAAAGAATCAATCTGAGCTCCAATATACTTCTCGGAGTTATATGTCGCTAATAAAATAGCAGTCTTTTTGTTTTTCATCCTAATTAAAAATTGTATGATAAGGTGTCCACAAATCTACATCTTTTGAAGATTGATATAAATTATAAACATAAAGCATTCCCGTTGCCAACAATATTATTTTTAAAATTATTTTGTTAATTTTGCTGGAAGTCTTATAAATTAATGGCACAGCTAAAAATTGTGCTAAAGTAAAAGTAGACGCAAAACGTTCGCAAAATATAACAGAAACTAATAAATTAGTTATTGCACTACCACAAACCATCATTTTAAAATAAATGTTATTTTTTGTACGTTTATTACTTCCTATCCAACAAAGTGCAACCATCGGTAGCATATGGCTCAATTGCCCAACTAAAGAGAAACCTGATTGGATATCATAACCATTACCATATTTTGTAAATTTCAATAATAAATCACTTGATGAACCCGCAAAAATTGCAGCCATAGAATTTAATATCGAATCTATACCTGTTAATGTTCCACAAAGTCCTAATATCATTGTAATTAATAAAAGACATCTTACAAACTTTTTAGTAAAAGGCCTTTTCATTAAGAAAAAGATAAACACAAAGAATATTACGAACGGATGAAAAAAGAACGCTAATAACGTTAATCCATAACTAAGCTCTCTTTTTTTATTTTGAAGAGCAACTGCTGCTAGCAATATATATACAATACCTATAGATTGTCTTGCTATATTGAAACTTTCATTAAAAAAGATGCCACATGGAATAATATACATCAATACAGATAATCCTGGGAACACTGAATATTTTCGTGAAAGATATATTAAAGGGCAATAGGTCAACAGTGCCATTAACATAAGAAAAACTGTTCCCTCATAAGGAAACAGGCTAGCGATAAGCTTTAATACGATATATAAAGGTCCCCATGTATAATCAGAGATAAATGAAGCCTCCTGATATGCTACATAATTAACTGTATCTGTACCAACATCATACGCTCTGAAACCACACATTAACATCATAATAAAAAGAAGTATCGAAGAAGTGGTTTTTTGACGTTTAATTGGTAAAAAGCAATTAAGTATTGCTAAAATAAGTATATAAATATAAGCATTCATCAGTTATTATTTTATGACAACAAAGAAAAATTTACCTAAAATATTATAAAGAATACGAGAATGGCATATTATATATTTTATCCATAACGATTTGCTCTTGTTCTTAATTATCTTAAACTTTAGCAAAGCTTCGTCTAATTTTCCAAAAGAGAATGCAACCAAAAATAAATTTCGGTTTAAATTATCATTATTATATAATTCATTTTGATTAAAGTATTCTGCAAAAAAACGAGAGATTTCAAAAGTATTTTCAACAAAAGCTTTAGTCTTTGAATAATTTGTAGAATGACTTGCAGATTCTCCTAACACTCTATATACAGCAAAAACCTCATCTTTCATATATTTAATCTTCCACCGGTATGAATAATATAACCATCTAGGATAGTCACCCATTAACCAATTTCTTGTTTCTGGTCTAATTTCTGAAAGATATTCTAATTCACATGAACGCCTCATCAGAGTTGAGGGTGTTGGTATTACATTTATATTAAGTAAATCTCTAAAACTTTCATAAGGGCCACCATCTTTTTGTGACAATATTTTTTTCTTTTGCTGAGAATAACAAGAAACAGAGCTATAACACATAGCAAATGATGAATTATTATCTAAAAATTCAACTTGTTTTTGTATTTTCTTAGATTCTATCCAATAATCATCCCCTTCACACATGGCTTCATATTCACAAAGTTCACTCCATTCAGAAATATATTCAAATTTCTTATAACTTTCTTTCTTCGAATACAAGTTTTCTTTTAATAATAAAACTGCGAAAAAACAATTTTTATTGCTATTATGTTGAGCATATATGATATTGGCATAATTAGTTTCCTTCTTATATGAGACTGAAGAATCTGAAAGATTAAAATGTCTGTCCATATAACTCTTAATAACTTTTTGTTCTTCGTCTGTAGAAGCATCATCTACAATGCAACAAACAAAAGGGAAATCTGTTTGTTGCATTGTAAAACCATTCATGGCATCTTCTATATAATCAGCCTGATTAAAGGTAAAACACCTAACACAAACTTTAAATTTTGGATAATTCATATTTGTTATTTCTTTCTATTAACCAATTTTATCACAATTGTCTTTAACTCTTTATATTCATCAAACTTGAAAATTTCGCTTATGGTTATGCATGCAACTATTCCTACTATAATCTGAAGCATCAATACTATATAATATGGTAATGACAAATATTTCAAAAAATAGACAGCCAAAGCAATAACCAATGCAGTAAAATATGAAGGTGTAATATCTCGCAATTGTTTCCAAAAAGAATAATTAAGTGTTTTACCTGTATACCATGTATTAAGATATAAACTTATAACACCTGTAAGGATTGAGGCCAATAGCATATAGTAAATACCACAAAAGATTCCTATTACTATCGGAACTATTCCAACTATTTTCTTAAGGATTTCTAAATAAAGAAATATATCACTTCGTCCTAAAACTTGAAGAATATTAAGATTGATTGCATGCAAAGGATACAAAGACATTGATATACATATTAAAGGAAGATATGTTGCAGCCTCATGCCACTTTGTGCCAATTAAAGTATATATCAATGGTTCAGAAACAGCCCCTAACGAAATCATACATACCGCCGTAACGAACATTGTAACCTTGATGACTTTTCGATATCCCTGAACCATACGTTCCTTATCATCCTGTATTTCTGCCAATACAGGATAACTAACGCGCTGGACTATTAATGTAAGATTAGATGAAAATATGCTTGCATATTCATTAGCTCTAGTATAATGTCCTAGGGTTGAAGAAGTATAGCATCTTCCTATAACAACCTGATATAATTGATTCCATACATTGTTCAAAATACCGCTAGCAAGGAGCTTCCAACCAAAGCCCCACATATACTTAAAACTATCCTTATAGAATGTAAACTTGGGCCACCATTTACTCAAAACCCACAAACATAAAGTATATAACAACTGTTTAGAAAGCTGTTGGGCAACCAAAGACCAAACGCCATATCCCATAAATGCCATAGCAATGCCAATCACACCACTAATTATGGCAGAAACTAGAGAAGCTTTAGTCTTTGTCTTGAAATCTATGTTTTTTGTGAGAATTGTTACCTGGGTTATAGACAGGGCATTAAAAAAAAGTATCAAGCCTGTAACTCGAACTAATGCTATTAATTCTACTCGATGAAAGAAATCTGAAACAAAAGGAGAACTTATAAAAAGAAGAACATATAATACTATACTAATAGCCATATTAGTCGTAAACATAGTGTTATAGTCTTCATCTGTAACATCCTTCTTACGTATCAAAGCATTGCTAAATCCACTATCAACAATGCCATTCAGTACCGTTGTAAAGATTAAGCAAATACCAATCAATCCGTATTCATCAGGTGATAAGAGTCGAGCCAATACTAAACCGACAATAAATGTTACTCCCTGTCCAAGTAAAGCATCAGCAGCACTCCACCCTACTCCTTTTATGGTTTTATTCTTTAATGATTCTTGTTGCATATTAAAAACAATAACTGCTTATGCAGTCTGTCATTTTATTTAATGAGTCCACTAATTGATTTAATGAGTCCACCATCAAAAATGTACAGAAGCTATTATCCATCCTTTAAGGGACTATCTGAATAAATAACAAATCCAATTACTAATGAATTAGTTTTATATCTAAACAGGTATTTCGCTTACACCTACATTTTTATTTAAGAAGCGTGCTAAAACAAACAAATAATCAGACAAACGATTCAAATATTGTATAGCAACACTAGCTCCTTGTTTTTTTTCGTATTTAAGACAGCGTACAACTCTACGTTCTGCTCTTCTACATATTGTACAACAAACATGACAAAGACATGCTGCTTTACAACCATTAGGAATAATAAAATGATGCAACTCTTCCAATTTCTCAGAATATTTATCTATTTCATTTTCTAATTCCAAAACACAAGAACTATCCAATACTATACTTTTAGCTTTTTCGTCTGACAGAAAACCTCCTATAAGAAAAAGTTTACGCTGGATATCAACGAGACTTAAACCATCTACCAATGAAGACAAAAGTCCTAAATATGAATTAAGCTCATCTATTGTTCCATATGCCTCGACACGTAAGTCATCTTTGTCAACGATAGTTCCTCTTGCCAAGGAAGTCTTGCCTTTATCACCTTTTCTTGTATATATTTTCATCTCTCCATGTGGTCTATTATATAATGATAACGATCTTCTGTAGAAATAATTTTTCCTTCATCATCAACAACACTGATTCCACCATTTTTAATGGCAGTTTTCCACATCGTTGCCTTAGGAAACTTATGGTTTTGATCCATCAAGTAAGGTACTGCTAAGAATCCTTCCTTAAATACACGCTCAAATCCTTCAGGAGAATATAAGTTTGGTATATTTTCTTCAAGAAGCTGAATAGCTTTGCGTGCATCATATATTAATGCCTCATATCTGTTCTGAACATCGGTGTCATGAAGCATATTTGGCACTACACCCATTTTTCTAGCAAAACGATAACGGTGTAACGCAGATAACGTAATGCGTATGCTATCTTTTATAACGGGAGGGGTAGCCAAGCGAACAGCCTCAGAATAGTTCACTACATGTATAATTTCAGGACTATTGTCATTCTCAGGTTCAAGATCATCCATCATACATGTAACAGCCGCTAGTTGAATTTTTGCCTTTTCAAGATCTGGTGCAAAATAGTCCAAACCGCCACGAGTTTGAAGGCTGACTTTAAAATTATCATCCTCCAATTCTCGAACAAGTTTTATCATACAACGCCCCTTAGCTAAATCCTGCACACCCCAAGTATATTTAGGAGTATTTAACATATTTTGGAGAATCATATGCCTAGCGCCCATTAACTTTATAGCTTTTGCTGCCAAAAAACCTGATACTATATATGTTATGTCATCTGCACCTCTGAAAGCAAAATGATGTGGAACATTTGGCTCTACAGGCTTTCCTGTAGTAACGATATATCTAACCGCTTCAAAATGCTCTCTCAAATTATCCAGCAACGTATTGTTACCTCGACCATCAAGTTCATCAAACCACCAAAAACTTAAAGCATGCCAACTAATATTTAAGCTACGCTCATGTATACGTGCCAATCCTGGGACATCTTTTGTTCCTGAATAGGTACGTACCAACATTGGTTTGGCATTCTCTCGAATCACTTGATATTCTATTTCTGAATTAACAGGGACACCACCACCATTTGGCTTGCCTTCCCAATCTTCACCAAAATTGGATTGAGTAAGCTGGGAGCTACCAATGGAGAGTACATCAAGCAAATTGGACTTAGCCAAATCCCGACACCACGAATTATACTCATTCAAAGCATCTATACGATTGGGATTATACGGGCCGGAATGAGTTCTTATGATAGGTAAGGAATGCTTTTGTCGTGCATATTCCAAACGTGCCAAATAGGAATCATTATCTTGTCCACACTCCTTATAACCAAAATGATCTTGAGAAGGCTCTAATTTCCAACGTTCACTTTCAATCAAATCTTTAGCAAAATCCCATCTCATTTTATCGTAGGGATTGTTGTTCGACAACGTAGATGGAAGGAACTCTTCGGGGACATGATACATTCTCAGCGACTCTATAGGAGTTTCATCGCCTGGGAATACAAGAATTTTACCTTCTGTCTTACCTACTATGAGTTCGCAAGTATCAGGAAGTCCTGCAAAGGAAATTTCCTTAATTGGACCACCCTGAGTAACTAGCATATTATCACTTTTTAAATGTTCATACATTGTCATAAAGTAATCACATCCATCATGAGGATCCATTCGATAACTAAAGCCTATTCTAGTTATCTTATTACTCAATAGCCAATGCTTAAATAAGCTATAATTGTTTATTTTTTGTAATTTTTCTATCGCTTCATTTACATCATCTTTTGCTAAGATTACCTTATATCCACAATCTCGCAAAAGATTAGCTATAGTATAAATGCCCATGGTATGCACATCTACTCGTGGCTTGACGAAACCAAAGACATCATTAGATACAACTTTATTTTCCATTTGATATAAAATTTAATATTTCTTTTTTAGACATTCCTGATAATCCCAAATTTTTCAATGAACGACCATTGGTATGAAAATCCATACCTAGTAACGCTTCTATGGTAATTACCATAGAGGACATAAGTGGAACATCTACTCCTGCAGCTTTACCTAATTCCATAATCGGTAGTACACCTGTAGGAATATCTTCTGTCAGCTGTCTTGTAAAAATAGAACCGGGAGCTTTTATATCGTGATACGCAGGATTGTTCTTCATTCTCTCACACAAAGAAGTTCCTTCGGTATCTTTATAGGCAAATTTTATCCACTCGTTTACACTCAATAAATCTATTCCATAAGCCTTGCCAACAGCTAAGCGCTCAGCATCAAATTTTTCTATAAAACTAGCTATTTGCTCTGTCATATCACGATAAAACCAAAATTCATCTTGACGCTCTATGGTCGCAGCATTAAATAAGCAGACACAAGGATGAAACATAGCACCTATATTTTCCAAACTAGTTTGCAACACATTCTCAGCTTTATAAAAACTTGGAAACAAAGGTTTAATTTTATCCAATATATATTGTGTATCAGCCGATGGAAGACCGGCTAAGAAGACTTCATCCTTTACCCCAATTATATTGACTACTCCATTTTTTATCAAGCGACAGGCATATACCAAAGTTTGAGCCTCGCCAAGATAATAATGCTTTGAGCAACCAGCTTGTCTCAAAGCCTGGTTAAAGACAAGTGCACCACAAGTACGGCCTGGATTAAGAACAATAATCTGGTCTTCTTCCAGAAAAGGAGCTATACTCTTGGCAACATCACGATGTGCATTGGCAACCGTTGTCACCATAATAATTTTTGATTTTTCAATGGCTTCGCCAATATCTGCAGTTATGGTATCTATCTTTCCAAAGCCATGTATACATCCTTGTAATTCGACACCACCTATTCTTTTTAATTCTTCAACTTTGGCTTCGTTAATATCATAAAGTGATGTCTCATATCCATTCATAGCCAAATAGCCGGCAATGGCCTGACCACCATTACCCGCACCTATTACAGAAACTTTCATACTATACAAGATTATGAATCATTATATCATTGCCACAAATATCCAAAACTTGAATTGATTTATCTGCTAAAGCAATCTTATGCTTCAATTCTTCTTTTGTAGTTGCCGTAACTAAATATCCCAAAGAACGATCGCCACTCGTTTCACTCTTACTAATTTCCATCCCTTTGGTTTTGTACACAAAATATTCATCAATTATCTTGTTTTGTTTCAATTCCTCCAACCCTTCTATATGGTCCAGAATGCCAGGATAGCAATAAGAATAAATCATTTTGCAATAATTCACTTGTTTAGCAGGAGTTATAACAGGATAGCTTCCCAATATGCGATCCACATACTTGGACATGATATCTACACCAGAAAGAACCTCTATGAGTTTATATTTAGAGCCTCCCCCCATACGAGCACTAAACTCAATGACATTCATTTCATTGCCTTTAATAATCAATTGAATTAACAGTGGGCAATTGTCCAAATTGAAGGCCATAGCAATATCCCCTGCAATTTTAATTAACTTTTCCTTTTGAATATCGTCTATAACAGGATAGGAGCTTCCTAAAATTGTAAAGGAATTACGATTTGGAATCTTGAAAGAATTAGTTGCACTTAAATATTTTGCAATACCATTCTCTATATAAAAATCTGCAGAAATCTCATCACCGATTTTAAATTCTTCTACAATTGCGGTTTTTGTTCTACTATATTCTATTGCTTCTTTAAGATATTTAGGAAACTCTTCTATACTGTCAACTCGCTTTACACCCTTAGAAGAATTACAATCAACAGGTTTTACCACAACGGGGAATGTGAAGTCTGAAACAGCGCTTAAATCTATCTTATCTAAGATTTTAAATTTTGCTGTAGGAATGTCATGCTGCATCATGACATTTTTCATATAGGATTTGTTGGTCACATTCAAAGCTGTTTTATATGATATATAACAAGGCAGTCCTAAATCTTCAGAAACCTTGGCCATAGTCAATAATGCCTGATCGGTACATGCAGTACATACTAAATCAACATTTTCTTCTATAGCAATACTTTTAACCCTATCTACATCTAGAGTGCTAGCAACAATATGCTTTGAAGCATAGTTTTTCGCAGGAGGATTTTGAAAATAGTCTACTAAGATTGTTTCATGACCTCTTTTCTTCAACTCCTTAATCAATGCTATTTGATCAGATCCACCAGCTAATACCAATATTTTCATATTATTTTTTTTAAATGTAGGATAATTATCTCGTATTATACGAGCTGGACTTCCAGCAACGATTACATGAGAGGGAACATCATGTGTAACTAAGCTTCTTGCTCCTATAATAGAGCTTTTGCCAATATTCTTAACTTTTGAAGATACAACTAACGCACCTTGGCCAACAAACGTAAAATCCTGAACTTCTGCATAAGCACCCAAAATAGCACCACCTGCAAAAAAACAATTTTTTCCAATTTTCGTATTATGTGAAATGTTAACATGCGAAAGCAATGTCGTATTTTCTCCAATAACAGAATCTGCTTGTACATAAGAAAAAGGATAGATATAAACGCCAACAGATGAAATCCTTGCAAAATGCGAAATAACAGCAGTAGGATGAATTAGTGTTGGTACTTTGCCATTCATGGATATTATTTTATGAGCTAGTTCTGCTCTCTTTTGGCTATCCCCCATCGTTAATAAGAAAGACATACCTTCTAGAGTTTCTTTTTTCCAAAGATCATCAAAAGAACCTAATATTTTGAATCCATGATCCTGTTCTCCAGTTCTACTATCATCGAAATGATAAAGACCCTCTATAACATAATCACAAGCTAAAGCCAAATCGATACAAACTGGCGTGTTATGCCCTATGCCTAATGCGAAAATTTTCTTAAGAGCCATATCTTTTTATCATTTTATGATACAATCCAATGTTCTCTGAATATCATCATCACTCAATGCATGATGCATAGGCAAACAGATTACACTATCTGCCATCTTATGAGCATTTGGCAAATTCGTAGGATCAGCACTTTCCAAGCCACGATAGGTAGAGAACTCACTAATCAATGGGTAGAAGTAACGACGGCCCAATACATTCTGAGACTTCATCTTCATATAAAGCTCATCACGAGTCATACCATACTTCTGTGCATCGATGAAAATCGGGAAGTAACTATAGTTATGACGAACGCCAGGCGTATCATCAAAGAAAGAGATTCCTTCTACATTGCGCAAAGCCTCACGATACTTAATTGCAGCCTGATGGCGAGCTCAATAGCAGCATCAACCTGCTTCAAATTGAGCAAACCGTATGCACTACGCATCTCGTCCATCTTACTATTGATACCAGGACCAACAACCTCAGTCTCTCCTGCAAAACCGAAGTTCTTCAAGTAATCGATACGCTTCTTGGTTTTCTCGTCGTGCATAATCAATGCACCGCCTTCAATAGTATTATATACCTTTGTGGCATGGAAACTCAAAGTACTCATATCTCCAGCATTCAAGATGCCTTCGCCATTCACTTCAACACCGAAAGCATGAGCTGCATCATAAATGACCTTCAAACCATACTTATCAGCTATTTCTTGAATTGCCTTTGTATCGCATGGCTTACCATATACATGTACAGGCATAATTGCTGTTGTTCTCGGAGTAATAGCTGCCTCAATTTTGTTTGGGTCGATATTACCTGTTGAAGGGTCAATATCTACGAAAACAGGCTTACAGCCGTTCCACCAAATACTGTGAGTAGTAGCAACAAAGCTATAAGGTGTGGTAATCACCTCACCAGTTATACGAAGAGCCTGCAATGCTGTAAGCAATGGTAATGTACCATTTGTAAAGAGGCTGACATAAGGAACCTTGAGGTATTCTGCAAGCGCAGCCTCCAGTTTCTTGTGATAATCACCATTATTCGTTATCCACTTGCTGTCCCAGATTTTCTGGAGTTCAGCGTGAAAATCATCCAAATTTGGCAGTAACGGAGAGGTTACTGTTATTATTTTCTTATCCATAAGATATATGAATTAAAAGTACTCTGTATTATTTTTTAATAATAAAGAAATATATAGATGTTTAAAATTCTAAATTTTGTTTTAATGTATCCTCTCTTTCACCAAGTATTGAAAGCAAATACTTACCATAATCGTTCTTCAACATTGGCTGTGCATTTTCCTTCAGCTGTTCTGCAGTAATCCATCCCTGGCGATATGCTATACCTTCCAAGCATGCCACCTTCAAGCCTTGGCGTTTCTCCAAAACTTCAACAAAGGTAGATGCCTCAGAAAGAGAATCATGGGTTCCAGTATCGAGCCAAGCAAAACCTCTAGCCATCGTCTGTACCTTCAACTCCTTATCTTTTAAGAACTCTTGATTAACGGTTGTAATTTCCAATTCTCCACGAGCGGAAGGTTTTATGTTTTTGGCTACTTCTACGACTTTATTAGGATAGAAGTAAAGACCAACTACTGCATAATTACTCTTTGGGTGCTCAGGCTTCTCTTCAATGCTTAAGCAATTTCCTTGTTCGTCAAACTCAGCAACGCCATAGCGTTCTGGATCACTTACCCGATAACCAAAAACGGTTGCCTTGTTATTCTGCTCGGCATCAACTACTGCTTGATATAGCATCTGATTTAAGCCTGCTCCATAAAAGATGTTATCGCCCAAAACGAGACAGGCAGAATCGTTACCAATGAACTCTTCACCGATAATGAAGGCTTGTGCCAAGCCATCAGGTGATGGCTGCTCAGCATACTCAAACTTTACTCCAAATTGACTTCCATCTCCTAAGAGGCGTTTGAAACCAGGTAAATCGCAAGGGGTTGAAATAATCAATATCTCACGAATACCAGCCAACATCAATACCGAGATAGGATAGTATATCATCGGTTTATCGAAAATTGGAATAAGCTGCTTACTGATTCCTTTTGTGATAGGATACAAACGTGTACCGCTACCACCTGCTAATACGATTCCCTTCATTGCAATTATTTGTTTAGTGAGAAGGATTATAATTATTTGTATAAATCAACATTGATATCGAAAGGACTGTCGAAATCCTTCAACATCGCATGCTTTGTATCTTTCTCTGAAAGATTAGCGTGTTCTGTAGGAATCTTCCAATCAATACCCAGAGATTCATCTAAGATAGAGATACCTCCATCTGCTTCTGGATGATAGAAGTTGTCACACTTGTATTGGAAGACAGCTGTCTCTGAAAGTACTGCAAATCCATGAGCAAAGCCCTTTGGGATAAAGAACTGGACATGATTGTCTTCTGTCAATTCTACAGCCACATGCTTTCCATAGGTTGGAGACCCCTTGCGGATATCAACTGCCACATCGAGCACTCGACCCTTTACGCAACGAACCAACTTGCTTTGGGTGTAAGGTGGACGCTGGAAATGCAAGCCTCGCATGACACCATAAGAGCTCATACTCTCATTGTCTTGGCAAAAATGAACACTGTGTCCCAGAATTGGGGCTACTTTTTCTTCAAACTCTCGTTCGCTGAAGCTCTCGAAGAAATATCCTCGAGCATCGCGGAAGAGGCGTGGCTCTATAATGAGAACGCCATCAATTTCTGTTTTAATTATATTCATAATAATATATTATTCTAAATAACAGCCCTACTGAGCTATATTTGCCCCACCTATCTTCAATAGTCATTACGACCCCTTCGGTTCCCCTTATAGGGGACAGAAACCCCTGCGGGAGGGTCCTTACCCCTATACCCAAGCCCTAAATCCCTACCATAGGGATTAGGGATGTAACCGCCATACTCGGTGCTATTTGTTCGAAAACCTACCCGTCCTTCCTTACCGTTAAGGAAGGCTCCACCTCTCATCTCGGTCTTCTCCCCTCAGGGAAGAAGAGGAAAACCGCCCTACTCGGTGCTCGGAACCGCTACGCTCTTAGGTTGGCGGACCATCAGAGGTCTACGCCAGGTTTTGCGGGATGGGACCGGATGGTATTGCAAAGAATAAAGCTTATCACAATTTAGACCTTCTTCCAAATTTTAGAATTTCTTTATTTCTTGCAAAGCAATCTTGATGAATGCAGCATTGAACATCTTGCCTTTACGAATGCTCCATTCCTTCATCTCATGCTCAAGGTAACCGGCAATTTCTTTTTCATCAGCATTCTCCCACCCCTTTAACTCGGGCTTGTTCTCCAGCAAATAATCTACCGTGGAGAGCAGTTCTAATGAATAATTGGAATAATTGCCTCTGAGAAAGTGCATTGCCTTATCGCAAATATCTTGCAAACTTCTATCCTTATAATTATCTACATATTTCTGCGCCTCTGCAGCAGCATCCTCCGTCAACCAGATATAGTCAAATGGCCGTGCACTCATACCTCCCATTCCTTTCACATAGCTTCCATTCATGTAATAAAGAACATGTGCCACCTTTCCTCCGGAATATGGACCATAATAGTAGGGCTTGAAATCTATCCGAAAGTAATTCTTTGCTCCATATCGCTGCATAAAATATATCAGTTTCTCTGCAGCAAAGACAGAGGCAAACTCTCCTTCTCTATTCATATCGGCAAACATCAGCAGAAGCATAGCTCTAGCTGGCGTCAGCTTCACACGCTCTGTTTTCATGCGCTCCACTATGGCATCTGATGGTTCATACAAATAAATATCACAGTCTATCGAAGAAAGCGATTGCTCTATCATCTGTTTAACACGCAACCAATCAAGGCCACCATTGTGTGAACCTAGTGGAGGGATTGCAATAGAACTAATATGACGGGTTTCAATTTCCTTGCGAAGCGATTGTAGTCCCTGCTTTATATATGAATATTCAGAAGGCAACCTCCAATGAGTCTTTGTCGGGAAATTCACAATTAACTTTGGTCCACTAGTCAAGTTTGAATCCTTTACAATAAGCATGTCTCCAATTCGCATCTCTTTTTTCTGACAAGCTTTTTTATACACACGGAAATTTTCAGGGAAAGCCTCCTTGAACTGCAAGGCAATACCCTTACCCATCACCCCAACTGTATTTACCGTGTTGACCAAGGCTTCTGCCTCGCTCTCCAATAGATTTCCTTTAACGTAATGTATCATAGTTCAGCTTATTAAAAATAAAACCCTGGCTTAACTACTATTAACTCTGCAGCAACACCAATGTTTATAAGACGTGTTTTTGCCGTTTCATTATAAACCTAAAATCCGCAACTATCATCCAATACACGATTAAGGGTAGATTTATGAGTCGTTAGTAGCAGCTTTCAGTAAAAAGCAACAGCACAACATCAATATGTAGCCACCAT